>JAZNKZ010000102.1:0-5015 GCA_045578815.1 Paludibacteraceae bacterium | reverse complement strand
GGTGGACTACCTCGATGGTATGAAGGAGAACGTTATCTGCGGTAACTTGATTCCTGCAGGTACTGGTCTTCGCGAGTTCCAACACATCAGCGTGCACAATGCTGAGGAGTACGCAGCTATCCAAGCTGCACGTGCAGCAGCGGCAGCGGCTGAAGCACAACTTCGTCAGGAAAAACTTGAAGAGTTTTAATTAGCTGATTATCAATAATTAACGCCTATTTGCTATTAATAGCAGATGGGCGTTTTTTATATACACTTTACATTTTTTTTACTCAATAATTTGCATGATTCCAAAAAATATTGTAACTTTGCATTCGAAATTATATGTTTTGCGAGCTAGATGCGTAAATAAATCCTAAGGGCATAGGTGAGATAATATGAAAAAAGTGTTACTATTACTAGGGATGTTAGCAATGATTACTACAATGACCTTTGCTGGAGGTAACAATCGTTCTGTAACTAGAGGAAGAAACACTTATGTGGAGTTGACTAACACCCCATCTGATAAAGGCGATTGCATAAAAGTATATGTGTATTTGAAAGATGGTAAGAAAGGCGAAAAGGTAAATGTTCAAGTGTATTATTATGATGCTTGGGGTGCACCGCTAGATATTAAATCTGCTACAGTCAGCAAACCACAAGCCTATGATGAAAAAACTCTTCCTACCCTAGGATCACGCAAAAAAGAAGCGTATAAAACTTCTAGAGACGCGCTTAGAAAGCGTTAATCTCTATAAATATAGCGACCACTTTATTGCCATGTGGTCGCTTTTTATTCCTCCTGCTTTCTTGTCTTTATCCTATGTACTTTGGTATAGTTTTTGTATGTAATTGGTAAAAAATAAACAGTATGCTTGTTAAAAGATATATCATCGCAGCTTTTGGGGTGCTGTTTTCTCTAGGAACGCTAGCGCAACAACCTCGTGTTGCTATTGACTCTATGCATACAGCTATTCGTGAGTTTCGTGACTCTGTGCGACAAGATATTCGCGATTATCGTGACTCGATTCGTGAAGTTCGTCGCCATGCATACGATGATATTCCCCACGAACTTCGTATAGGATGGGGTGATCAGACCTTTGAAACACTTATGTGGCGCAATGAACTGCATCCTACGGTTCTGCCATCTGATTATCAGGCCACGTACAATGAACACTTTCGCTATACACAACACTGGTTTATGGAGTACCTCTATAACGTCAATTATTGGTATAGCTTTGGATTTCAGGTCGATTATAGTGGTGTCTTGTGGGATGAGGTGATTCGAAATGGACAAGGTACTGAACTTTCACGCAAAAGAGATCAGCAGTTTCATAACATTGCTGTCATTCCTACGATTAGGTTTTCATATCTCCATACTGAATATACATCATTGTATTCTTCTTTAGGAATAGGCCTTAATATCAATACAGGTACAGAACTTGATTTCAAACAACGATATACTGCTTTTGCGCCGGCAGTGAATGTTACTCTGCTAGGCTTGAGAATTGGCAAGGGAAGATGCTATAGTATGTTGGAACTAGGAGGTTTGTTTGCACTATCAAGTACGGACGAAATATATATGCTCGGCTCAAGAATATTCACAGCTTCTATAGGGGTAAGATTATGACAACACAAAATAAGACATATTATCTTTTGCTCATTTTTTGCGCGTTTCTCTTAACCTCTTGTCAACTAGGAGAACAGCACTATGTCGATTTCACAGAAATATCATCTGCTAATGGAATGTTTCGAGTTGTATCCCAGCGTAATACGGATATGCAACGACTAGTTGAAGATCCTAACCAACTGGCAATGTGGGGGCTAGATGCAGCCCATGATATACCTGGTGATTTGTCTCCAGCACAACGTGCATCTTCTGTCACGATGAATCATGTTGTGCAAAACCTATTGGATTTTAGCAAGATGACTACTGCTATCGAACTCAGTGGTGTATACCCCTCAGTTGATATAGATGGTAATCCAATTACGCTTTCGGGCAAAGTTATTCTTCCTGCCAAAGGCCCCATCAAACGATACATTCTTGTTTCACATTATACCATAGCAAGCAATGCAGAAGCGCCAAGCAATATTTTCTCACTCGAAGGCCTGTTGGTAAAATTGGGCTATGCCCTTATTATACCCGATTATATCGGCTATGGAGTTACTGCCGATCTTGTTCATCCTTATCTAGTGATGGATGTTACTGCGCGCAATGTATTGGATATGTATAAGGCCGTTGTACCATTCATGAAAGCGGCTGGTAGGGAACCTGAGCATGATGACATCTATCTGATGGGATATTCTCAAGGTGGTGCTACTACGATGGCTGTACAACATCTCATAGAGCATCACGAGACTGATGAGATTAAGATACGCCGTGTTTTTGCGGGTGGCGGACCTTATGATGTCAAAGCTACATATGACCGTTTCGTCGAAACCAATCTAGCAAGCTACCCCTGTGCTGTACCAATTATGATGCAAGGTATGGTTGTTGGCAATAAATTGGATCTGGATATGAGCACAATGATGGCGCCGTATATATTCGAGAATCTAGATGAATGGGTCAATAGTAAGCGTTATACTACTTCGCAAATCAATCATTTTATTGGCTCTACCACCACTAGCGATCTACTCACACCTACGGGCATGGATCGAACCAGTAAGGAGGTTTCTGAGTTCTATAAGGCTATGACCAACAATTCTATCCTATCTTATGCTTGGACACCTCAAGCTCCCGTCTTTATGATGCACTCCATTGATGACGATGTGGTGCCTTATGAGAATGCAACGCGTGCCAAGAGCAAGTGGCAGGGAGCTAATATACAGTACAGCCTAGGATATTACGGTAGCCATGTGGCAGCATGTATACGCTTTATCTATACGGTGCAAACATTATTGATTAACGAAGAACAAGAGGAAAACGGTATTTATGATTTTTAAGTCTATACATAGTAGAGCAATAGGCCATATTCAATCTGCGCATATAGGGAGCAAGGCAATCATTCTTTGCTCTATATGCATCATTCTTTGTTCTTTAATGGCTTGTAATCCAGAAGCTCCTGCACATACCAAGAATGTGGAGATCAATATGGATGTTCAACAGGTGTCCGCGGGCTATGCTCATATCACATTTTCTACCAACAAAAATGCCTTCTATTTGATTGGTATTCAGCCTGCTCAAGAGGATGTGGATCCTCAGAAGGTCGCAAAACATTTCATGATCATGGCTTTAGACCGTGCCTATGTGGACTATCTATATTGGCGCAACCAACAATTGCAAGAACTGACCCCATTTATTGCTGATTTTGCATCGCATTCTCTTCAATATGGCACAGTTGAGCATTTCTTTACATTCCTTGAATCGGATAAAGATTATTGGGTGTACGCCTTTGTGGTCGATCCTGCTGCCAACAAACCAGCAGGTAAATTGTTTGTCCAAACTATTCATACGAATGATTCTACCACTATTCCTATTCATTTCCACTACCGTGTTGAGGGAGTTTGGGACTATGTATATCCAATGGATAGTGTAGGCGAAATTTATTCGTACATTCCATGGGTGGGAGAAACCATAGATAGTCTAACCCTTCGTCAACAAGGTTGGAATTCTCCTGGCGAATATTTTTTCCATCGCTTTACAAAGCAATATGAAGATTCCGATTCTCCTGTCAATTATGGCATAGCTGCTAAGGAAAATAATGGAGCGGATGACCATGCTCCAAGTGTCAAATTTGAAATAGGCAAAACCTACTATGTAGGAATGGCAACATTAGATGCTCCGTTGGTGTATCCTTTGCCAGAGAATGTCTATGATATTTATCGTTTCACTTGGCAGGGAGATTCCACCAATCTTTATTTCACATCCGACCAAAGCACTGACGGTGCGTGGTAAGCCTACATCGGATCCACATCGGGCAGGATGATAGTCCCTTTGCAAGCCGATTGTTGTTGCACGAAGCCGATATGTTCACGCACCAACTCTTTGGCACGCACGATATTTGCATTCGCCTCAATCGTCAAACGAATCTGCCGCACATACATATTCTGCGTGCGAGCCACACTTGGCAATATAACTCCCGAAACGCGACTTCCGAACGCCTGCTGCAATCGCTGTTGCAACATACTGCTTGCTGCGGTCAGTCGCTGCATATTGCGGTGTTTCAGCGTCAGCATAATCATGCGATGATAGGGTGGGAAACCAAATGCCTTGCGCTCTGCTATCTGTTCCGAGTAAAGTCCCTGATAATCATGCGCTATCAAGTGGTGGTACAAACTATTCTTCGGGTCGAATGTCTGAATCATCACCTCACCCTGACTACCCGTTCTACCTGCACGACCACTCACCTGTTCCAACATCTGAAACGCATGCTCGTAGCTCCTAAAGTCAGGTTGATTCAACAGCGAATCTGCTTGCAGCACAGCCACCAAACTCACATCATTAAAGTGCAACCCTTTTGTAACCATCTGAGTACCAATCAGTATATCGACTTCATGCTTAGCAAAGCGATCAATAATCGTTTGGTAGGCATCTTTCTTTCGGGTTGAATCCAAGTCCATACGCAGCACGCGTGCCTCGGGGAATAGCCCTTGTATCTCCTCCTCTAATCGTTCCGTACCAAATCCCTGCGTGCGGTACTCTGTCTTGCATTTTGGGCAATGACTTGGAGCACTGATGCTGTGTCCACAGCAGTGACAAACCAAAGTGCGATTGGCTTTGTGATAGGTCATACTCACATCGCAGTTCGGACATTTAGGCACTTCGCCACAACTTGGGCACTGCAAGAATGGCGCATACCCTCTGCGGTTCTGAAACAATATAACTTGCTTACCCTTAGCCAGTTCCTCGCGTATTCTATCTACCAATGGATCAGCAAAATGCCCATACATCTCTTTGCGATGATACTGACGTTGCAAGTCTATCATCGTGATTGTTGGTAGTTGCAATCCCTGAAAACGCTCTGTCATCTCCACCAAACCATATTTCCCACTCAATGCGTTGTGATAACTCTCAATGGATGGAGTAGCCGTACCCA
>JAZNKZ010000101.1:0-4466 GCA_045578815.1 Paludibacteraceae bacterium | reverse complement strand
CTATGCAGAGCATCAAGACTGCTGCCATTGACAGTGTAAACGAGACTATCCAGACAATTCGTTCGGCTCAGAAGAAGCACGAAGAGCAGGAACATTATGTGAGCCTTGTAACCTTCAATGACGATGTGAAGACCATCTATGAGTGTGTGCCTGTGGATGAGGTCAAGGAACTCACAGCAGAAACCTATCAGCCCGCTTGTTGTACCGCATTGTACGATGCTATGGGTATTTCACTGAATGCTCTTCGCAAGAAGGTTGCCGAGGATGATAAGGTGCTTGTAACGGTTGTAACCGACGGTTACGAGAACGCATCAAAAGAGTACAGCGGCAAGGCTATCAAGGCTCTTGTTGACGAGCTCAAGGCCAAAGGCTGGGTGTTTGCCTACATCGGCGCTAATCAGGATGTAGAGGCTGTGGCGGCTACAATCTCAATTACTAACACATTGAGATTTAATGCAACTTCAGCCGGGGTACATGGAATGGCCGGTATCGTAAGCAGAAGCCGCGAACGCCTCTATTCTTGTATGGCTGCACCTAATTTCGATGCAGAGGAAGCTAACGAGAACTTCTTTGATGAAGATGATAAGTAACGCTAACCTTTAATCCGAAAGATATGAATAGACTATTTACTATACTCTGTGTGATTTCATTGTTGATATTCCATACATCATGCAACAATAGTGTTATGGACATAGAAAGTCCAAGTGTGGAAATGAAGACTCGTACAGTTGATCAAAGAGTTCAGAATCTTATTCAGCAAGCACGACAAGGAGATGTAGAGGCATACAACTCATTAGCTCTATGCTACCGTGATGGTGACGGTGTTGAAAAAAGTTGGTTTAATATGATGTGCATGTACGCCATCTATAGTCAGAGAACAGGTGGAGATGTAGAGGATATCATAGAACTATTTGAAGAAGGACATCCTTTTAGATTGCTTTTTGAAATAGTGGACTCGCCTTCTTTTAATGAGAAAGTCGAAGCCAAGTTGGAACAACTTAGACAGTTAGCACCCGCAGAGGCAAAAGCGATAGACGCTGCTAAAAGAGCCTTTACGATGGATGAGGCAACTGTAGCAATGAATGTTTTTCGTGAGGCAGAAGATGAAGGAAGCGAACTGGCTGTAATATTTCAAGCAATATACTATGACGAGGCTAAAGACAAAACAGGTCAAGAAGAGTGCCTAACTCGCATTGCAGAGAAATATCCGTTCTTTAATCTCTTACTTGGAGAATCGTATGTTAAGAAGTATGATGAATGTGAGGACTTTTCCTATATTCAGAAAGCTATTGAATATTACTACAAAGCAGACGAATATGGTATGCTTATTCCCAAATATGCCAATGCCCTTTGGGGAATGTATGATTACTTCGGGCAGAAAAGGGTACTTATGTATGATGAGCAAGAAATAGAACGCTTAAAGATATTGTCAAAAAGAGTATATTAATTAAAAAAAAGAAGAACTGATATGGAAACAAAAGTAAACTCAAACACAAAACGTACAGCAATAAAAGTCAGCCTCGTTGCTGTTATTTCGCTTCTGTTGCTTGTCCCTTTGACGATGATTAAAGGAGTGATTGAAGACCGCGAAGAAACCAAAGATGCCGTTACCGAAGAGGTGGCAAACTCTTACGCCAAGCCTCAAACCATTTCTGCACCTTATTTGGTATCGTATGTAGTCGAGACGAAAACGGTAGATAAGAAGATTGAGCCGAGTGGCAAACAGACCTATGTGGAGGATTATGATTCATATTGTTCACAAGTGGATTACACCGCAGATGTTGAGACCGATGTATTGCATCGCTCTATTTATGATGTGATTGTCTACAACTCTAAGATTAAGATTTACGGCAAACTGCCAATTACTGAAAAATCAGTTGTTGCGAGGGACAATGAGTTCCGCTTTAAGATAACTGATATTAAGGGTTTTAGCAATCCTTCACAACTGACATTTGGCGGTCTGTCCTTTGAGCTTCACCGTAAATCGGAGGAATTTGTTGCTGATGTAGTATTCCCAAAGGACGCAAAGGTTGGAGATGTTGTTGATTTTGCCTTTACCTTTGACTTAAAAGGTACGGAATCACTCTTCTTTCATCCTTCAAGAGACGGAAATACCACGGTGGCTATAAGCTCGTCTTATCCTCATCCAAGTTTTCAGGGGGCGATGCTACCAAACACAAGAGAGGTAAAAGACGATGGATTCAATGCCACCTGGAGTGTGTCAAGTTTCAATAGTTCGAGCTATGACGATATGGGTGTCAAGTTCGTAGATCCTGCAAATCCCTATCAGCAGTCAATGCGCTCGGCAAAGTATGGAATGCTTATTATCGTTCTTGTCTTCGTTGCAGGCTTGTTCGTGGAATTCCTCACTCGTAAAGAGATTAACCCAATCCAGTACGCAGTTATTGGTTTGTCACTCGTTTTGTTCTATTCGTTGTTAGTAGCTTTCTCCGAGTTTATGACCTTTGGCATAGCGTATATAATTGCCGCCTTGATGACAACAGGAGCACTGATGTTCTACTTCAGAGCCATACTGAAGAGCCGTAGCGCTTATGTTCTTGGAGGATTCGTAGCAGTGGTATATGCACTGAACTATATGTTGCTTCAGATGGAGACTTATGCACTGCTCGCTGGCTCAGTAGTACTTTTCCTGCTCCTCTGCGTTGTGATGTACGTTACGGCCAATATGAACAATAACAAAGAACTTGCAAAAACAGAGTAAACTATGAAACGACTGACTCAAATTTTTCAGGCACTGCTCGGTGTGGTTGCCTTGATACTTACGGCTTTGGTTGCCGCAGGTCGCCTTGCATGGCGTACTATCCGTAATTGGTGGACGAAACGCTCAAAGTGGGTACGCAGGGTGATTGCTACTATTTTGATTCTTATCCCAGTGGGCTTTGTGGTTCTTATCGCTTATGCCTACTACGACAGTGAGTATGGCAGGTGGTATTGGAAAGATGAATATCTTTCAAAAACTGTAGAGGTACATGGCTTTCAGGATTATAAGGTTCGTGTATATAATCACTGCACAGGCAAATATACTACACCTAAAGTAAACTGGGTTTCCGATGCTCCTGTTAACGATTCATTGGCTGTTTATGCCATTCCTGAGAAGCGTGGTTACATCAATGCTAAGAACGGAGAAATTGTGATTGACGCAGAACAGAATGATTACCGTAAAGCGTGGGTTTTCTCCGAAGGTCTTGCCGCGGTTATGAAAGATGGTAAAATCGGCTTTATTAATGCGCAAAATGAGGTTGTAATTCCATTTCAGTTCGACTACTCCGATAAATGTCGCATGTGGGATTTTGGCTACTTGTTCCATGGTGGATATTGTATTATGACTAACGCAGATGGCGACTTGGGCTTAATTGATAAGTCTGGTAACTGGGTTGTGGAGCCTTCATACGATGAAGTTTGGGCTCCACACGATAGTGGCTACAGAATCATTGTCAAGAATGGCAAACATGGTGTTCTTGACTCGATGTGTAATGTGGTTTACCCAGCTGAATACGGATATGTAGATATCTTGTCAGATGGATTTGTACTAAATAAAGGTGGCAAAAAGTGGCAGGTGGATTTTGAAGGTAATACCGTACAACCGTTTATGTTTGACAATACATATTATCTTAATTATCCAATTGGGTATAATGAGTGTGGAGATATCCAATATGCCTTTGCGGACTATGCTAAATACGAGGTAATGAACCGCTATGGTATAATGAATCGTATCACAGGTAAGCCGATAACGCTTGCTCTCTATTCGGACATCAATATGCTTTCGAAGGATTTGTTCGAGGTGCAGGATCCTGAGAGTTACGATTGGTACTTGGTGGATACGCAAGGTAATGTAGTTTCAAAGAAATAAGGTTAGGACTATGAAATGTTTTGCACATACAGTTGCGGCTATTATTCTCCTTGCCTCTTGTTGCACGAACACGGTGAAAGGCAACGAAATGGGAGTGCCCTCGATGGTTGATAGCGTTGGTGGTGATTATACTGCCAACGCCGCAGCCATTGAAGAGAAGAAGCAAGAAATGCTTTCCATCGCTGATAGTGTTGGTCACTTCTGGTTTTCAGATGATACGGAGTTCCAGTCGCAAGATCCACACGCATATTGGCTGATGAACCGAATGATGCAGATGGTTCAACTGATAGAGACAGCTAATGATGATTGGGCTTGGATGTTGGCAATGAATGAGAGTGTTGAGGAATATAATGCTCGTCTTGGTCGCAAGATAGGATCTGTTGATGCTGCGTGCAATGCTATTGAAGAACTCATTGATATATATAATGCAGGTAACCAACCGGAACTCAATACTGCAAGTTATGTGGAATCAATCCTCGAACATTACAAAGCTGTCTATGCCTATTACCGCCTTATAGAGTTTATTGATGACTATGATGAGGATAGCAATTGGGATGTACAGTTGAGGGTTCTTTACTATCGTGAGTTTACGGAG
>JAZNKZ010000100.1:0-2448 GCA_045578815.1 Paludibacteraceae bacterium | reverse complement strand
AGTGGGTCAAAATGGGAATACATATGTGATAATTGCGATAGCGAAAGAGTGCTCCATTCCGAGAGCTATACCATAGGTTATCAGCTTTCGGGGAGTTGTAATATTATCTCCGAGGGTAGAGGCGTCGTAGTTCGTGAACGAACGCTATTTCTTATCGACAAAGGCAGTTTCAAAGTAGATGCCAAAGTTGGCTGTTCGGGGAGTTTTGAGCAGATACTTTTCTCGTTGGATGCCGAATCGCTCTTTGGCAGATTATCGCGTGATACATCACGCAGTGAACGCCGTTTTGAACACGCCATACTTACCGGCATTGTCTCCACGCGCACAATAGAGGATGTAGCATCGCAGTGCTGCACCTCCCTTTCGACCTTTAAGCGCCGCTTTGCCAAGCGCTTTGCTCACTCACCCCACCGTTGGTTTCTGCACTGCCGTTTAGATATTGCAGAGAGGATTATCGGTCACGCTGGTGTTACGGTTTCGGACCTTGCACAGATGTGTGGTTTTAGCAACACCTCGCATTTCATCTGCGCCTATCGCCACCGCTTCGGCACCACCCCCTCTCGCCACGCCCGCCAACGAAAAGCTCTGAAGTAGAGAGGTTTTATGGGGGGTGTGTAGTGACTTAAAGCAATGGCGACCACTCTCCGAGTAGTCGCCATTGTTGTATTTGAAAAATTGTTGAAGGTATTATTAATATCTTTAACCTCTTTTAGGTTCTAATTTAGATAAGCACTCAATTGCTCAAAGAGTATATTAAAATCTTTAAGGCGGTCGGCGCCAAGGAATACGGCAATCATATTCTTCTCTGGATTGACATATAGTACTTGCCCATAGAGACCGAAGCCCCAGAAGCCGCCATTATGCAATACTGCAAAATAACCATTTTTTAGGTTTTTCTTTATTTGGCGAACACTCTTCTCCGGGTGGTTCTTATAATAGAGTTCTAATTCTTCGAGAGTGTTGAAAAATTTACGCTTGCCGTTTTCTTCGTCTGCAACTCCCCAATACCAAGAGTAGGAATACTCGCTTTGTGCTTTGCCTGATATACCTGCTGTATGTGTACTCAAACAGCGATTTACGAAAGTTGAATCTACAATCTGTGCTCCATTGCAAACTCCATTATTCAAAAATAGTTTACCAATCTTTGCTAAATCCCTAACATTCGTTGTAAGTCCTGCGAAACTCTTTGCTGTATGGTGTTTTTTGCTATCAAGTCCAATTAGAGCATCGCGTTCCATGCCGAGTGGTTGCCATACCTTTTCAGATAGGTATTGTGCGTATGACTGTCCCGTAGCTCGCTCAATGACCAATCCGAGTATTGCAGTAGTAGCAGAGTCGTATGAGAAGTTCTCGCCAGGAGTGTTAATGAATTTCAAACTTTTTAGGACTTTGAGGGAGTTGTTGCCAAAATAGAGTTTTGCCATCTTGGAAAAAGGATTCCAACTATAATTCTCATTGAATTTGAGCCCCGCTGTCATATCCAAGAGGTACTCTATTTTGAGCTCGGCAAATGTCGGATCGGCATCTTTTAGCTCTGGGATATAATCTGTTACGGGGTCGCTTAAACTCTTGATATAACCATGTTTGAGGGCTATGCCGCAGAGCAAGCTCGTAATAGTTTTTGTTACAGAGAAGATGCACGACTGGCTATCTCTGTTCCAGCCACCACTGTAATGCTCAAAAAGAATAGTATCGTTTTGAACGACTATTGCAGCAGATGGTATATCATAATAATCCATCGCCTCTCGGAGTGTTAAGTTGAGAAGAGTGTCGGCTTTGGAAAGATATATATCAAACTTGAGAGTATCAATAAGTGTGCTATTTAGTTGCACATCTGCAAACCTAAAGGTTTGTAATCCTCTTACGACTGTATCTTGCTTAAATATGGAATAATCATCAACAGATGCGTTGCCATATTTGATACCTCGTGTTACTACGCACGATTGAAGACATAGTATTCCAATTATTATCAAAATATATTGTTTCATATCTCTTTGCCTTGTTTCATACAAAGGTAATGGAAATTTCTTTGCGCGCTACTCTTTGACCGCACAAACATGTTCTATTATAACCTCACCACCCCTGTTGGTGACTTTGATTCTATTGGTGAATTTCCAGCCCATATCCAATGCAGTATAGTTAAACCAATCACCATCCGCTTTTACTTCAAGCATAACAGTCTTTCCTCCCGTCCCTGGTTTGCTATCATGCTTACCACTTCTAAATAGCCAAGTTGCATACGCTCTTCCACCGGTATCGTAGGGGTATGCATCTCTAAGTTTTTTGAGCAGTTCCTCCGAGCAATGCTTTTGCAGGAAATCATAATCCTCGTATAGTTTGTTGTTATACATCTGCGTGATGAAAGACTTAATCTCATCACTCTTGGTAGTGGATGTATGCGTAGGATACAGTCTATCTTGTGCGCTAACATCACATAATGCCCCAACG
>JAZNKZ010000099.1:0-16315 GCA_045578815.1 Paludibacteraceae bacterium | reverse complement strand
CATGAGCGAAACAAGTACGTGGTAGCCCGTTGGGAAGTTACGTGTGTTCACAAGCATCTTCTTGACAGTCTCGTTGAAACTGGCGAGTTCAACGTCACGCGTGGTGACAAGAATGCTGTTTTTGAGGATAAAATTGACGGGCTCTACCTCGAAATTATCGCGAAGGAAGTTGGAGTTAGCTACGATGGAATCGTCGGTTTGGATATAACGAGATGACATCTCAATCTCTTCCATCTCTTCGTCCTCTTGGATGTCGATTTTGAGGAAATCCTCGAGCACGCCCTCTGTTCGGTCGCTTACATCTAACAGGTCGATCCAGATGATATCGGATTTATCAAGACTGGTGAGGATATTTACACTGCGTCCTACTTTAATTTTATCTTTGTCTTTATCTTTGTAGAATATTTTTAACTCTGCCATGGCTACACTAATTTTGAATGGTTACTTTGAATGTTGAATTAGTTTAGTGAGTGCAATAAATTCTTCGACACTCAGTTGTTCGGGGCGCTTCGTAAAGATTGGCTCGTTGAGGATAGGATTTTCTTTTCCTACGAGCTGCATCAACGAATTGCGCATCTGCTTTCGGCGCTGGTTGAATGCTGTTTTTACTACGTTCTTAAACAACGCCTCGTCGCAGCCCAATCCCTGTCGGTTGTTTCTGGTCATTCGGATAACCGCCGACTTGACTTTCGGCGGAGGGTTGAATACGTGTTCATCCACGGTGAACAGATATTCTATATCGTAATATGCTTGAAGCAGTACACTGAGAATACCGTATGCTTTTTTGCCTGGTTTACTGGCGATACGCTCTGCCACTTCCTTCTGAATCATGCCTGAACAAATAGGGATCCGGTCTTTATTATCAAGCACTTTGAAGAAAATCTGACTGCTGATATTATACGGATAATTGCCTATCACGCAGAATTCGCCATCGGGATAAATGATATTGAGGTCGAGTTTGAGGAAGTCGCCCTCAATGAGGTGCAACTCGGGGTACCACTCCTTGAGGTACGCCACACTCTCCCTATCAATTTCGATAGCGGTAGTTTGCAGATTAAGATTTTTGAGGAGATACTGGGTGAGCACACCCATGCCTGGTCCTATCTCTAAGACACGACCTGCGGGGATAGTCTCAGCAATTCGTTGGGCGACACTCAGGTCCTTCAAGAAGTGCTGCCCCAAAAACTTCTTGGCGCGTACTTGTTGCATTTTGTTCGTGATAGTCGTCCATAAATGGTTGTTTTTAATTGATAATATTCGGCGAAATTTGCATAGTTGCAAATTTTTCTGTACCTTTGCACGCCGATTTTGTTTTCGGGCACAAAGGTACAACTTTTATTTGAAAAATGCAAGCATTAGCTCAAATAATCACCAAAATAGTCGATTTTTTCTATCGACCTTTTAGAAAATATATCTCTCAACAACTATTTCGCTATGCTGTATGTGGCGGTGGAAATATGTTGTTGGATTGGGTATTGTATTTTCTTTTATATAACTTTGTAGTAGGACATGAGTTGGTGTATATCCAACTACCTTTCCGTTTTGACTTTTTATCACTAACTTCTTTTTGTCTTACTCCTCATGTGATGACATTATTGATAGTATTCCCTATAACCTTATTTACCGGATTTTGTCTCAATAAATATGTAACTTTCACACAGTCATCATTGAGTGGGTACAAGCAACTTTGGCGATATATTCTAATTGTGGTGGTGAATTTATTAATAAACTATTTTGGGCTGAAGTTGTTTGTAGAAGTGTGTGGTATCTACCCTACTCCATCAAAGATTATTGTGACGATAATTACGGTAATTATCAGTTTCTTTGGTCAGAAATATTTTTCTTTTAAGAAATAATTATAGACTGAATAAATATTCTATTGCCTCATTGATATCTTCTTCAGTGAGGTGTTGGTTTATAATTGGCTTACCAATGTTACGGAGAAGTGTGAAGTTTGGTGTTTGGTTGGCGTTATTCTTCTTATCTTGATACATGCGCTGAATCAGTTGCTCACGGTGCTTGCAATCGCATTGTGGTCTGCCGTACCATTGTAGCATAATTTGTGTCAGTTGCTGTAGTACTTCGCGTGGACAACCTATGTGTACCACGCTTAGATATACCTCTGCCACCATGCCCCAAAGTACGCAATAGCCGTGGGAAGTGTGGTGTAGCATGGTGTAGTGTAGTGTAGTATGGTGTAGCATGGTTGATTCGATGGCGTGTCCTACGGTGTGTCCGAAATTGAGTATTTTGCGCAAACCCGCTTCGTGTGGATCCTGAGAAACGACATTTTCTTTGATTTGAATACTCGCTTGTAACGTGCCTGTTGAGGATAATGCCTCAATAAACTGCTCTTGAGGTAACTCTTCTTGCATGATTTGCAGTAGTTTTATCCATTCCTCTGGACTAGCTATCAATGCATGTTTGAGCATCTCGGCAAAGCCACTCAGTAGTTCCGCAGCAGGCAATGTGCGCAAGAAATCAGGATGAATCAGTGTAGCAACTGGCGGCGTGAAAGTGCCAATTACATTCTTAATACCTTGATAATCAACGCCTGTCTTTCCGCCAGAAGAGGCATCTACCATGGCGAGCAAAGTGGTGGGTATATTTACAAAACGAATACCACGCATATAGGTCGCTGCGGCAAAACCACCTAAGTCTGTAATCATGCCACCACCCAGATTGATGAGTACCGCTTCGCGTGTGGCACGGTGTTTGAGCATAAAATCCCAAACTGTCTGCACCGATGCTAAGTTCTTGCTTTGTTCGCCTGCTTCAATCGTAAGCAAATGATAAGGGATTTGCCCGATGGAATCGGCTAAAATAGGCAAACAATACTCCGCAGTATGGCTATCGGTTAGCACAAATAATTGACCTTTAGGCAAGTCAGCGAGCAGCGTATGGAGATGCGTTAAATCGTGTAGCATTGTATTGTGTAGAATGGTGTAGCGTAGTGTAGAATTGTTTTTTGTAGTAAAAAGTTTGCAAAGTTACGAAAAAAATTGTAACTTTGCACCCTAAATTAACAAAATTATGCGAAAAAGAGTCTTTTTTACTGTTTTATTGGCAATTTTTGCCCTTACGAGTATGGCAGAGGGATTGAATTATCTCTCAACCGCTGATTTTAAGGAGAAAGTTTGCTATTACGATCTCGCATCAGGTCAGCAACCTCAATGGAAATATATTGGTGACAAACCTTGTTTGATTGATTTTTCCACCACGTGGTGCGGTTGGTGCAAGAAGTTGCACCCAATCTTGGAGCAAGTAGCCAAACAATACGAGGGCAAGGTCTATGTTTATACGTTAGACGCAGAGAAAGAGCCCGAAGTAGCAGCATTGTTTGGTGTGCGCAGTTATCCTACAGTAGTTTTCTGCCCTATGGAAGGCGGTCCACGCATTGCTCAGGGTTACCATGAAATCGACTACTGGCAAGAAGCTATCAAGCAGATTCTTGGGGTGGAATAATCCTCGCCTTTAAACTCTAAACTGTAGCGCCTAAGGCGCGTTCTCTAAACTAAAAAATATGCAAGTAGAACTCATCCTCCTCGTACTATCGCTCCTCTTTTTTGCGAGCATTTTTACCGATAAAATCGGCTATAAATTTGGTGTACCTGCCCTGTTGCTTTTCTTAGCAGTGGGTATGTTGTTCGGTCCTGACGGTATCGGACGCCTCATCAACGACGACGGAGTGGGCTATATGCTGAATGTGGGCTCTGCCCAAGCCATTGGCACAATCGCGCTGTGTATCATTCTTTTCTCGGGTGGTTTGGATACCAAACTTTCGGATATCCGTCCTGTGATGGTACCAGGTCTGACTTTAGCGACTATCGGTGTGCTAATCACCATGCTCGTGACGGGTGTGATTACCTACTATGTTTTCGGTTGGCTACATTCAGTGGCAAGTGTGAGTATTGCTGTGGCAATGCTAATGGCGTCCACGATGTCATCCACTGACTCAGCTTCGGTATTCTCTATTCTTCGTACCAACAAAATAGGATTAAAGCACAACCTTCGTCCGTTGTTGGAGTTGGAGTCAGGTGCCAACGACCCAATGGCGTATGTGCTTACCACTACTATGATTGGTATTGTCACTGCTACCAGCCATCAAGTGACAGCGCTTTCTGTAATACAGGATATTGTTATTCAGCTGATTATGGGTGCCGTATTGGGATTTGTATTTGGAAAGGTTATCGTCAGTATCATGCGCAAGGCGGACCTTGGCAACGAGTCGCTGTATCCTCTTATGGTGCTTACAGCATGTATCTTTATCTTTAGTATCACCTATTTCCTAAAGGGTAATACCTATTTGGCAGTGTATATCGGTGGTCTGGTGATTGGTAATAGCAAGTTCACTCGTAAACGCCAAACGCGCAGTTTCTTTGATGGACTGACGTGGCTGAGTCAATTGGTTATTTTCCTTGTCTTGGGTCTAATGGTGCGTCCGCATGAGTTATTCCAATTAGAGGTCTTGCTGCCATGTTTGATTATCAGTATTGTGATGATTTTCATCTCACGCCCCATAGCGGTATTCCTTTGTATGTGGCCCTTCAAGCAGTATAAGCGCAATGACAAGATGCTGCTCAGTTGGGTAGGATTGAAGGGTGCTGTGCCTATCATTTTCGCTATTATGTGCGAGGCGAACAATGTACCGCATGCAGACCTTATCTTTAATATAGTCTTCCTCTGCACCATTGTTTCGCTCATCGCGCAAGGTACAACCTTATCGGTGGTGGCAAAGAAACTCAAACTGGCTACTCCGCCTGTGGAACTCAAGAAACTCATCCACTTTGATATTGATTTGCCAGAGGAGGTAGAGTCTTCTGCCACAGAGATTGAGGTGAAAGAGGAAATGCTCGTTCATGGCAATTTGCTCAAAAATCTCATTTTCCCAGATAAGACCTTGGTTATCATGGTGCGCCGTGGCGAAGACTTCTTTGTGCCAACGGGCAATTCCGAATTAGAAATGGGTGACCAACTATTGGTTATCACCGACAACGATGCTATGCTTGCTGCTCAATATCTTGAGGAAACAAATGAGGAGGAGAGCAAACACTGGGGTGTACAACTTATCAACAATACGTGGGATTTCGCCAAGCAGAAATGGCAACAACTCGTTGCTGGTAAAAAGAAATAAAACCTATATCATGAAACACAACTCATTTATTTTCGTCGCGCTATTTAGCCTTGCATCCCTTCTTTCAGGATGCCAATCGAGCGACATCTACCAACCATGGTCTAATGAAAAAGCGAAAGCTTGGTACGCAGAGCACCCTTATCGTGCTGGATGTAATTTCCAACCCAGCACAGCCATCAACCAAATTGAGATGTGGCAATCCGCCACCTTCGATGCAGCTACTATTGACCGCGAATTGGGATGGGCAGAGGAGCTCGGCCTCAATGTCATGCGTGTGTATTTGAGCAGCGTGGTATGGCAAAACGAACCAGAAGCATTCAAACAGCACATGGATGAATACCTCACCATTGCTAACAAACATCATATCAAGACGTTATTCGTTTTCTTTGACGATTGCTGGAATCCTGAATCTACCTATGGTGAGCAACCAGCTCCCAAGCTTGGTATCCACAACTCTGGTTGGGTGCAAGACCCTGCTGTTAGTTTGCGTGCTGACACAGCAACTCTGTTCCCTATCCTTGAGGCATATGTCAAAGATGTGATGACTACTTTCAAAGACGACCAACGTATCTGGATGTGGGACCTCTACAACGAACCTGGAAATACTAAACACAAATTGACATCTATGCCGCTCCTGCGCAATGTCTTCCGTTGGGCACGCGAATGCCAAGTGAGCCAACCGCTCACGGTGGGTGTATGGTTTATGGAATGTCCTGAACTCAACCAATTCCAATTGGCTAACTCGGATATCATCTCCTATCACAACTATAGCAACCCTGAGATCCATCGCCAATGCATTGATTCGCTCCGCAAATACGACCGTCCTATGGTCTGCACCGAGTATATGGCACGCCGCAATGGCAGTTATTTCCAAACGATTCTCCCACTCCTAAAGGAGAACAACGTTGCTGCTATCAACTGGGGATTTGTCAGCGGAAAGACCAATACTATCTTCGCGTGGGACGAGCCTATGCCTGATGTACAAGAACCGCCTTTGTGGTTCCACGATATCTTTCGCCAAGACCACACTCCATTCGATCCAGAAGAAGTAAGTGTCATCCAGAGTATCATGCTCCAATAATCCGACGATTGTATGACTACCTATATCAAGGCACTAGCCGCTTGCCTACTATCAATCGCTATGATTGGCTGTACGATGCAGGAACAACCCACCCAAAGTGGTTTGCTGCGCAGTAATTTCCAAATCGAACATATGGGTATGCAGACCGATCTCTATACCCTCACCAACGACAATGGCATGGAGGTATGTTTCACCAATTTCGGCGGACGCATCGTCAGTATCCTAGTGCCTGACCGCCATGGTAACATGCTCGACGTATGCCTCGGCCACGACTCTATTGCCGACTATATCCGCTATGGCTATCAGGGCTGCAATTTCGGTGCACTTATCGGTCGCTACGGCAACCGTATCAAGGATGGCATGTTCACATTAGATGGCATCGCATACCAATTGCCTCGCAACAACGATGGCAACTGCCTCCACGGTGGTGGAGACATCGCTTTCCACAACCGCATGTGGCAAGCCCAACCTATCAGCAATAGTAGCATCGCCTTCACCACCATCAGCCCCGATGGCGAAGACGGCTTCCCTGGCAACCTATCGGTCAAGGTCACCTATACACTCACCAACGACAATGCCATCTCTATTGCCTACGAAGCCACTACCGACAAACCTACTGTCATCAATCTCACCAACCACTGCTACTTCTGCCTCAGTGGCGACCCTACTCGTGATGTCATGGATGAGGTACTCTATCTCAATGCCGATGCTTACACACCAGTCGATGCCAATGTAGCGGTAATAGGCGAGATCGCTGCGGTAGAGAATACTCCCTTCGACTTCCGTACCCCTACCCGCATAGGTGATCGAATTAACGACACTACCAATCTGCAGATTGTCAACGGACGCGGATATGACCACAACTGGTTGCTCAACACCCATGGCGATATCAATGCCGTAGCTGCCACTTTGTATGACCCTACAACGGGCATCGAAATGACTATCCATACCGACCAACCAGGCGTGCAGTTCTATGCTGGCAACTTCCTTGATGGCAGTTTCATGGGCAAAAAAGGCGTGGCATACCCTCTCCGCAGCGGTTTGTGCTTTGAGACGCAACATTATCCAGATAGTCCCAACCAACCTGCTTTCCCAAGTACCACTTTGCATCCTGGGGAAACATATACCACTTCCACCATCTATCAGTTTGGGGTGAATTAGAATTTGCTTGGCGGGAAAAACAAACAAGCGCATCTATCGCTTATATATAACCAATCGAGAACTTATCGAGAACATATCAGTAACGAATAGGTTACCTTTAGGTATGCTGTTTCTCCGCTTACCACTCCGTTACCACTAGCCAAAGATACGCTGATGATAGCCTCCTCATTGTCGTGATTCATTAACCATCATAAATTTGTCTTGGATTATTTGGATTTTCCAGTTTTTCTGGATTTTATAAAATACGGAAAATCCAGATAATATGGATAATCCAATAATAGTTTTTTTATATTGTTATAAATTAAAAATCCGCATAACCGATTCTATTTCATTCGATTATGCGAATTAACCTTGTCGCCTAATAACCTCATCACCTCCATCCTACGGACTTCCTTCGAACACATTTTCAAACACTCTCAAAAGTCCGCAGAAACTTATCACTCATTACTTATAGTTCATAACTAGTCTAACCCTTTATCCTTGAAAATCAATACTTCATTCTTAATTACGCAGTATGTCAATTTTGTCGTTATTGTCGTTTTTAAACCGTCAAAAACGACACTTCCGCCACATGTCGTTTTTATTTAATCCTACGTGAGTGTATTTTTTTTGAAAAAAGTTTTCGAATGCCGAAGATTGTGCTGAAAGGTAATGTGGATATTGCTATTTTGCAGACTTTCTGCGGTTGCAATCACGGCAGAGCATTTGACAGTTGGATGCTATAGTACGACCACCCTCTACCCATGGCGTAATATGGTCTGCTTCCATTTGCTCAATCTCAAAATGCTTGCCACAAAGTGGACATATACCATTTTGCTTTTCGTATATCTCGCGCTTGGTATTATCATCAAAAGTACGAATACTTAAATGGCGAATATCGTGATCAAAAATATATGAGAAGATACCCGATTTCCTTTCTACATCGCTATCACGCATCAGTTGTGCGACCTCTGCACTAATGGCAGTAGCGGTTAGTGTAGTGTCGCGATATTGATTGTAAAGTAATCCCCATTGCACACTTTTCATCTCCTTTTTATATTTTCGCCCGAATAGTTTGTCTATCCAATGAATAACATCTTGGAAGTATTGCCACAATTCATCGGCATCTGTATCATGCTGATGTTTTGCCATATATTGTTCCAATGTAATGCCTTGTTTGTCTGCTATCCAATAGAGTGCGGTTTCAAAGTACTCTTGGCGAATAGGTTTGCAATTCATAAAGTCAGACGCAATCTTGTGAGCAACGCAATTTGATTTGGAGAAATGTCGTTTAGCCTGAGTTACCCATGAGCCTGAATAAATGGCATTGCGGATTTCTTGTTCGGTTAGTTTCTCGCCTGCTATATTGATAGTCTTAAACCATTTTAGTTTCTCTTCGTCTGTACCTTCGCAGATATACACTTGTAGTTCGTAGTCCAGGATTCGATTCTGTTGTTCTTCGGTCATATTGTAGTAGCCGAGCAAGTTGCCATCGAAATACATCATATACTCTCCTGCGATAAATGAGCAGATAGAAATTGTACGCTGCTGACCATCAAGCACTTCATATTGATCATCTGCCACGCGTACCCAATACATTACATTGAGAGGGAAGCCCTGCCAAACGGTTTCCATAACGGCATTGCGTTTCTTCTCATCATATACAAACTCGCGTTGATATTTAGGACGGATATTTAGGCGTCCGTTGTAACCAGTGATACCTTCCTCTTGAATACTGAGGTCTGTGTAATTCGCGAAAAGGTCGCGAATTTTAATTTGGTGTAGTTCTATTTTCATGGTCGTGTTATTTTTTCTTTTTTATTAGTATGCGTGCATAAATTTTCATTCCATTTACATAAGGATAACCATAGTTATACTCATCTACTTTAGTTGTTGTCATTGCGCCAATAATTTCAAACTGTTCTGGATTAAATTTGTCTAAAAAAGTGATAGGCACTCCCATAACTCCATCATAATCACATGGTATATCTGTGTAGGTATTGACATTGATAGCTTCGTAGTTGTCGTATGTGGGATATTCTTCAGGTGTATAATGCTTGTATAAAATAAGGTCTTCGTTATGCTTAGCAACAGGCAAATTGGTAAACCAACAAGAAGTGGAAACGCGTGCCACCTTCCTACCATTTTCTATGTGATGAAATTTCTCGTAGGTATCTGGCACTTGGAAGAACATACCGACATTGAAATTGGTATAGCCCGTGCGGATTTTATCTTCTTGAAACATTTTGAATGTTTGCTTAAAAGTTAGCGCATTGGTGTTGCCAATAATGATGAATTGTTTTCCATGCTTATCTAATAGAGATAGAAACTCACGGAATAATGAGAAAGGCGGATTAGTGACCACAATGTCTGCTTCTTTGAGCAATTCGATACTCTCTAGACTATCAAATGAGCCGTTTCCTTTCAAGATAGAAAGTACATTCTTCTCATTTTGAATAAGATACTGCACATCTGCGAGATTGATTGCACCATCGTTGTTGTAGTCGTGCACTTCGGTAATCTCCACTTTGTAGGCAATCTTTTTAGGCTCTGACTCATCTATCTCAAATATTAAAGGCAGTTCATCGCCTGCAATGGGTGAACCATTATAGCAAGTAGCGATGAGTTTTTTTAGTCCTAATGCGTTGAAATTGAGGGCAAAGTACTTGAAGAAATTACTTTCGTATGGATCATCACAGTTGCAGAATACAACCTTATCTTTGAAATAAGGACGATAGTTTTTGAGTTCCTTTGCAATGTCATCTAATTTGGTGTAGAACTCATCCTTTTTTGCGTCTTTCGCTTGGGCAAGGTCTTTTCGTGCCATAGATTGATAGTTTTAGAGCAAGCTATCAATCTCGATAGAAATAAAACGGTGTGAACCTTTTCACACTCACAAGAAGTCCTGGTAGAAAACTTGTACAACCGTTAAAAGTTCACACCTTATAGCGTGAATTATACGGTTATAAAGTATTCGGACTTCCGAATAAGTGCATTTATTTCTTTTCAATCAAGAGAAAATGTTTTACCAGGACTTTTTCTTTGAGTGTGAAATAATAGCCAATGCTGTTAATAAAATATGTAATGACTGGTAACGCTTTACCTCATCGACTGCAAAGGTACAACAAAATTTGCGGATATGCAAATTTTGCGTGGAAAAAGTGTTAGGAGTATTTAATATTTTGAGGATAATCGGGCGTATAATTATTCAGTAATCCTATAGTGAAAGTTGCTGAATCACCTATAAATCACCTAAGAATCACTAAAGATTTATAGCGGATATATAGTTATTTTGACACTCGTTTTGCGTTCGTGAGTATTTAGAAAATGGATGCCAAAGAGAAGTAAAAGAGATACGAAATATAAAGAAAAATACACTTCATTTTGCATATCTCATAAAAAAACACTACCTTTGCAGTCGTAAAAGTGTGTGAAGACACCACAAACCCGAAAAGAACAATGAAAAAAACAATCTTCCTTACTGGTGCGACTGGCACTATGGGTTACGCAGGAATGCAAGAGATACTGCGTTATCCCGAGAAATATCACTTGCGTATATTGGCTCGTCCAAGTGCTAAAAACAAAGAACTACTTGCGCCACTGATGGATAAAGTGGAAGTCATCTGGGGCGATCTGACCAAATACGAAGATATCCTCCGCGGTGTGACAGGTAGCGATATTGTGTTGCACGTGGGTGGTATGGTGTCGCCACAAGCAGACTACCGTCCTAAAGCCACATTGCGCACCAATATATCCGCAGCGACCTATATCCGCGATGCGGTGTTGGCGCAGCCCGAAGATAAACAGCCCAAAGTGGTCTATATCGGTAGTGTGGCTCAAATGGGTGACCGCCGTGAGCCATTGCATTGGGGACGCGCAGGCGACCCTATCTGTGTGTCGGCATATGATCACTACGGACTGACCAAAGCGCAGGCAGAGCGCATCATTACCAATTCGCCTATCAAGCAATGGGTGGCACTCCGTCAGTCGGGTATCCTCTATCCTGCTATATTGAAGAACTATGACCCTATTATGTTCCACGTGCCTATTCGTGGCGTGTTGGAATGGGCGACAGTAGAAGACAGCGGACGACTATTGGAGCGCGTGTGTCGCGATGAGGTGCCAGAGGAGTTTTGGAAGAACTACTACAATATTGGTTCGGGCAAGGAGTACCGTATCAGCAACTACGAGTTTGAGTGCTTGTTGTTGGATGCTATTGGTTGCCCTCGCCCAGAGAAAATCTTTGAGGCGAAGTGGTTTACTACGCGCAATTTCCACGGTATGTGGTATATCGATGGCGACCGCTTGGAGAACTACTTGCACTTCCGCGCCAACGTGCCAGTGAAAGAGTATTTCAAGCAGATGGCTAAGGCAGACAGCGTGCCTTGGGGCATCAAGTTCGCGGCTAAGACTAAGATTGCCAAACTCTTCCCACGCTGCGTGAAACTTGCGATGTATGCCATGGCGATGTCTAAAGAGCATGGTACGCAATGGTGGATTAAACACAACAAGACCCAACGCATCAGTGCATATTATGGCACGTTGGAGGCATACAAAGCTATTCCAAATTGGAAGCATACCGATGTATCGCACAATAGCGAGGAGTATGTATTGCTTGACCATGGCTACGATGAGCAAAAGCCCAAAGCATTGTTTACCATTGAGGATATGCAAAAAGCGGCGGCTTTCCGCGGAGGCAAGTGCTTGTCCAAAGACATGGTGCAAGGCGATTGGGATACTCCATTGGAGTGGGAATGTGCTGAAGGTCACCGCTTTACCGCTACGCCACGCTTAGTATTGCTTGGCGGTCACTGGTGTCCTGAGTGTATGCCATATCCATACAAAGGTGAACCTAACGCTCGCCCATGGCAATGGGACAAAATAGCGAAGAAGAACCCATTCTTTGCACAATTATGGGCTCCGCTTCACGACGCCAACGAGGACAATGTCTATGGCCCCGAGGTGTTTGATGGTTGGGAGAAATAAGTAGATTATCCGATCACCTTATTACGCAGGCGCTTCGCACATTGGGTATTAAATGTATGCCCAGGGCGGAGCGCTATTATTTTGCCCTGTATGCGACAACCGAGCAGCGACATATCGCCTATCAAGTCCAGCAGTTTGTGGCGTGCAGGCTCGTTGGGATAGTTGAGCGGACTGAGGTAGCCCAATTTAGTAGCATCCAATCGAGGCTGACCCAGTTTGTCGGTCATATAGTCCAATCCCTCTTGCGACATAGGTGTTTCGTAGATAACCAACGCATTCTGCAAGTCGCCACCTTTGATAAGCCCCATACGCAACAATGGTTCAATCTCGCGCACAAAACAGAAGGTACGCGCGCTGGAGATCTCGCGAGGGTACTCGCCGAGGTCATAGAGTTCTGCTTTCTGCTCGCGCAACAGCCCTGTGGGGTACGTGATAGTTACCTCTGCTTCATAGTGGTCGCATGGCAGTACAGTCATCTTGTTGCCTCGCTCAGATACATACTCAATGGGTTCAGTCACCACATAGACCTGTTGCTCGGCGTTCTGTTCTTGCAGTCCCACTTCTTGAATGGCTTTCACGTATGGTCGTGCGCTACCATCCAGAATAGGCATCTCTGGTCCATCCAACTCTATCAGACAGTTATCCACGCCCAAAGCATATAGGGCGGACAGCGCATGCTCTACGGTAGACACTTTCCATGCACCACGTTCCAGCACAGTGCCACGTTCCGTAGCAGTAACATAATCAGCCACTGCCTCGTAGGTCGGACGACCCTCCAGGTCGGTGCGACAGATACGAACGCCTGTGTTTTCTTCCGCAGGAAGGAATGTGGCATGTATATATAATCCTGTATGTAATCCCTTGCTTTCGAAGGAGAAGGGAGCCTTGAGTGTATGCTGTTTCATTGCTTTGTAATCTAAAATTTGGCGCAAAATTAGTAAAAAAAACGCATACCTGCAAGAAAAGGCACCAAAAAACTTGCTCAAGTCATAAAAAATTAGTACTTTTGCAAGCGAATTATATCATATACTGCATGGAAATCATTCTCTCTCTCAACGATGCCTTGGACACAGCCACCTTTTATGGTGTGAACAATATCAATATCCTTTGCCTAAAGAATCAGCACCCCGACGTGCGGATTGTGGCGCGTGGCTATCAAGTAAAGGTGATTGGTTCCGAGCCTGCTATCACGCGTTTTGAGCAAAACATGCGCAAGTGCGAGGCATTTTGTATTAAGAATAATACGCTCAACGAGGAGCAGATTCTGCAACTGCTACACGGCGAACAGCCAACCGAATTTCTGCAAGATAACCTTATCCTTCATGGCGTGAACGGCAAGTCTATCGTAGCACGTAGTGCCAACCAGCAGCGACTGGTGGACGCCTACGACGAGAACGACCTGATGTTTGCCATTGGTCCTGCGGGTAGCGGAAAGACCTATACCGCTATTGCGTTGGCGGTGCGTGCGCTGAAGAACCGCGAGGTCAAGCGCATTATTCTCTCGCGCCCTGCTGTGGAAGCGGGCGAGAAGTTAGGTTTTCTGCCTGGCGATATGAAGGAGAAGATTGACCCATATCTGCAACCTCTCTACGATGCCTTGCAGGATATGATTCCTGGTGCCAAACTCAACGAGTACATGGAGCGTGGTGTGATTCAGATTGCTCCTTTGGCATTCATGCGTGGTCGCACATTGGCGGACGCCATTGTGATTCTCGATGAGGCGCAGAACACCACCACAGCCCAACTCAAGATGTTCCTCACCCGTCTGGGTATTCATGGCAAGATGATTATCACAGGCGACCTTACGCAGATTGACCTACCTGCCAGCCAAAAATCGGGACTCAAAGATGCTATCGAACGGCTGAAGGATATCCGTGGCATAGCTATTGTGGAGTTCAATCAGAAGGATATTGTTCGCCACCATTTGGTCAAGCAGATTGTGGCTGCCTATGGGGAAAAACTGAAAGACTAAACACAAGAATATATGAAAAAGATTTATTTGATACTCGCACTCTGTAGTGCATGGGTGGCAGGTTGGGCCTGCACCAATTTCTTAATAGGCAAAGATGCCTCCGTGGACGGCAGTACGATGATTTCGTATGCTGCCGATAGTTATGCCCTCTATGGTTTTCTGCACTTTGTTCCCGCAGCCGACCACCCCGAAGGGGCTGTGCGCGAAGTGAAAGATTGGGATACAGGCAAACCCCTTTGCACCATTCCACAAGTAGCACACACCTACAATGTGGTGGGCAATATGAACGAGCACCAACTCGCTATTGGTGAGACCACTTGGGGCGGACGTCCAGAGTTAGAGAGTGGCGAGGGTATTGACTATGGCTCGCTGATTTACATTGCATTAGAGCGTTGCAAGACGGCCCGCGAAGCCATCAAGTGCATGACTGACCTCGTGGCTGAGTACGGCTATGCCAGCAGCGGTGAGACTTTCTCTATCGCTGACCCTAACGAGGTATGGCTGATGGAACTTATCGGCAAAGGCAAAGAAGAAAAAGGTGCCGTATGGGTAGCCACCCGTATTCCTGATGATTGTATCGCTGCACACGCCAACCAAGCACGTGTTACCACCATCAACTTCAAGGACAAAGACAATTGGATGTGGAGCAAGGATGTCGTTTCTTTTGCCCGCAAACAAGGCTACTTCGAGGGTAAGGACAAGGACTTCAACTTCCAAGAGGCATATGCTCCATACGATTTCTCTGGCTTGTACGTATGCGAAGCACGCGTATGGTCATTCTTCCGCCAATTCTCTGATGATATGGATAAATACTTCGACTTCGCCTCAGGCAAGACCTTCGTTGAGACGGGTGGCAAGTACGCAGGCGAGCGTATGCCATTGTATATCAAACCTAACCACAAAGTCAGTGCCCAAGAACTCAAAGACTGCATGCGCGACCAATACGAGGGTACGCCACTTGATATCACCCAAGGCCCTGATGCAGGTCCATGGAATAGCAAACTGCGCTATGGTTCATTGGGCTTCCAATTGGATTCGGTGCAATATTGGTTCGAGCGTCCTATCGCCACCCAACAGACGGGTTGGTCATTTGTCGCACAGATGCGTGGCTACGAAAGTGCTCATGCGGGCGGAATCTTGTGGTTTGGTGTGGACGATGCGGCTACTTCGCTCTATGTGCCTATGTATAGCACTATCACTGCTGTACCAGAGTGCTTCCAAGAGAGCAATGGCGATATGTACACCTATTCGCCTACCTCAGCATGGTGGACATACAATATCGTGGCCAACTGGGCATATACCAAGTATTCGGCTATGCTGCCTGACATTCAGAAGGTGCAATCGGCGTGGGAAGACAAGTTCAACGCACAGGTGGCTATAGTGGATGAGGCTGTAGCAGGTTTGAGTGCTACGGACAAGGCGGCATGGCTCACCAAGTACTCTTGCACACAAGCTCAGGAGTCCACCGCAGCATGGAAGGATTTGGGTATATACTTGTTTGTCAAGTACTTGGATGGTCAAGAGCGCAAGGAGCAAGATGGTAAGTTCCTGCGCAACCCTTATGGTCTGCCAGAAGGTCCTAACCGCACACCATACCCAACAGAGTTCTTACGCACTATCCACGAGCACATTGCTCACGAATAATTCTTATCTCAATATTCGTCTCGAATAATTATTTCAAAATTCTTAATTCAAAATTCATAATTATGATAAAGGAATTACAACCCCAAGAGGTTTTCTCAATCTTCCACGAGATTACCCAAGTGCCTCGCCCATCGAAGCGCGAAGGCAAGATCATTCAATGGCTTAAGGCGTTTGCCGTAAAGCATAATCTCTTCCACACTGTCGATGAAGCAGGCAATATCATCATGCGCAAGCCTGCTACTCCTGGCTACGAAAACAAACCGGGCGTTATCCTCCAAGCGCACATGGATATGGTCTGCGAGAAGAACAATGACACCGTGCACGATTTCGACAATGACCCTATCCACACCTATATCGA
>JAZNKZ010000098.1:0-34617 GCA_045578815.1 Paludibacteraceae bacterium | reverse complement strand
TCATATAAACTACGCAACACTACTAAACAACTTGGGATATATTTACTCTATGAAGAACGATTATATTCAAGCTGAAAAATGCTATTTAGAAGCTTCAGAAATACGCAAGAATATCTTCGGAGAACATCATCCTGGCTATGCAATGTCACTAAATAATCTTGGATCACATTATGTTGATATTGGTAATTATACCGAAGCTGAAAAATGCTATTTAAAGGCATTAGATATACGAAAGCACACATTGGGAGTAAACCATCCTGATTATGCAATATCACTGAATAATCTAGGATTACATTATTCTGGTATAAGCGATTATAGCGAAGCTGAAAAATATTATTTAGAAGCATTAGAATTACAAAAGAATATCTTGGGAGAATCTCATCCAAACTATGCTGTCTCACTGAATAATTTAGGAACACTTTATATCAAACTAACTGATTATAACAATGCCTATATACCTTTGATGCAATCTTTTAATATTCAAAAATCATTATTTCTATCCTCATTAAATTATACGACGGAACAAGAGCGAAAACAGTATTGGAAAACTATGCAATCTAAATTTGATGAAACTTATCCAATATTTGCATACAAATACCACTTCTCCAATCCCTCTATCTCCACCTTCGCTTATGATAATGAACTATTCCGCAAAGGTTTACTACTATCCTCTTCTAACATCATTCGTCAATCAATATTAGAGAGTAATGACAGCATACTTATAGAGCAATGGAACGAATTGGTAGGCACAAAACAAGTTATTATGAATTTGGAGGAAAAAGATCCCACTTCTACTAATTTAGCTCATTATAAAAATCAAGCAGATTCTTTAGAGAAAATTGTCACGAAATCAAGTGCGATATTTAGAGAAACTAAGCAACAACAATCTATAACATGGGATAGTATTCAGCAATACCTGAACCCTGATGAAGTAGCTATTGAATATTTTATTGCACCACTAAATGAAGATAGTACGATGTATTGCGCTCTGCTACTTCGGCACGATAGCCAGTATCCTGAGTTAATCCCTCTCTGTGAAGAAAAAGAGATTGTGAATTGTCTATCACAAAATCGCACGAATGATATATATACTTTCGATACTAATTCTAAAACAATTTTTAATCTTATTTGGGATAAAATACTTCCACAAATCCATGAAGGAGAAACGATTTATTTCTCACCAGCAGGATTACTACATCAAATAGCGATAGAGAATATCCCTTATGATCAAACGCACAGTATGTCTAATGTATATACAATGGTGCGTTTATCCTCAACACGAGAAATTGTGAAGAAGGAGAAAAGCATCAAACATCACACAGCAACTATTTATGGCGGCATATTCTATGATGTAGATAAAACTTCATTGCTTGCAGAAAGTCGGAATTACGACACGGAAGATATGTTTGCCTATCGCAGCATATCATCCACACTCCCCAATCGAGGTTCCGTATTATATCTGCCAGGAACTAAAAAGGAAGCAGAATCAATTCACTCGCTTTTGAATAGCAATAACATCACATCAACATTATATACTGCATCTAAAGCAAATGAGGAGTCATTTAAGTCGCTTAGCGGTAAACATCGCAATATTCTTCATATTGGCACTCATGGTTTCTATTGGGAAGATAGTACTGCTCGTAAACAAGATTATTTTTCTCAACGCATACAACTGCAAATGTTAGGAGATAACCAATTGCAAAAACCAAGCATAGACCCATTGACTCGTTGTGGTTTATTATTTGCAGGTAGTAATATTGCCTTGTCTGGTCATTCTAATGATTTGCCAGAAGGTGTGCAAGATGGTATATTGACTGCCAAAGAAATATCTTTAATGGATTTACGTGATGCAGACCTTGTTGTACTCTCGGCATGTGAAACAGCTAAAGGTGATATCACCTCAGAAGGAATCTTTGGTTTACAGCGTGCCTTCAAGATGGCTGGTGTACAAACAATCATCATGAGTCTATGGAAGGTCAACGACCAAGCAACCCAAATGCTGATGACTGAATTTTATACCAATTGGATTAGTAAGAATCAATCGAAGCGTGAGGCCTTCAAGAATGCTCAAAATACAGTTCGAGCAAAATTTGAAGAACCAGAATATTGGGCTGGATTCATATTATTAGATTAATATTTTTATCGTAATAACACATGATACATTCTGAGATGGCAACTTTTTGCCATCTTTTTTTTGCATAAAGGTTACTTTTCATGAAGTTATGTCATATATCAACAAAATCACAAAAAAGTGTGGTAAAAAGATATAATATTAACTTCTAAAAAAAAACAATTCTTATGAAAACTGATCTTAATCAAGCAATCTTCATGGTAAAGAAGATGATCAAACAAATTAACACCAACGTTATTGACAAGGATAAAAGTTGTCAACAACTAAGTGCTATTGTTGAATTTACACAACAAGAGAATATGCTGCAAGCAGCCCAAACAGCACAGAAATGTTTAATTAAATTCAAATATACCACCTATCCTAAATCATTGCTAACTAGTCTATATAAATTAAATGCTCTATTGTGTGCGAGAAAGAAGAAAATACGCATGATGGCGTATCGTGAAGCCAAAGCAAGAGCAAGTTTTTTCTTCGGGATAAAAAATATAAAAGATAAACATGATTTATCACTATACGATGTCGTTCGAATTCCCACGCAAGGAGGTATGCATTACTCAGTCATCACAAATATCAAGCGCAAGCAAGTTGTAGAATGTTATCCTATCACTACTACTAACCAACATCGATTATCTTTGGTAGGATGTGATTACTATCCACTGCAATCTACTTCTGAGAACGGCGAGCAACTATTCCTTACATCATCACGCATACAAATACCATACGATGCTGCGGCTAAAAGTTTCATCCGAAAGTATGACAATCCTACGGAGATAAAACTCGCTTTGACTGCTTTTGCTAATTAATGTATAACCTTAGAAAAAAAACAATTATTATGGATACAACATTTGCTTTCGACAAAACAAACAAGGAACAATGCCTTGCATTAGATTTAGTGCAAAACACCAACATCAGTTTCTTTCTTACTGGTTGCGCAGGTACAGGTAAAACAACATTCTTGCAATACATTCAGCAGAATGTAAAAAAACAATTTGTATTGGTTGCACCCACAGGTATTGCTGCACTTGTAGCAGGTGGCACAACTATACATTCATTCTTTGGTATGCCATGGGAACCTATCACTTCAAAAACAACATTAGATGATTTTTCTTTGAATGATTCTAAATGGGAAACTTTACGAGCAGTAGATACCATTATTATTGATGAAGTTTCAATGGTTAGGTGTGATATGATTGATGGTATTGATAAGGTGCTACGAGCAGCTATGCTTAATACTCTTCCATTTGGTGGTAAACAAATTATCTTTGCTGGAGATTTGTACCAGTTAGATCCAGTATATGATACTACAAACGAAGGGTTAGTTGACTTCTATCAAGAAGAATATAATACCGTTAATCCTTATTTCTTCCATGCCCATGTATTCAAGCAAATTCAACTCTATCGTGTAGAGTTTCAAAAAGTATATCGCCAGAAGGATGCAAAATTTCTTTCTATCTTAAATCATATACGCAAAGGTATAAGCATTGAGCAAGAGATTGAAGAACTCAATATAACAGGATTGGCTAATGATATGGTTAATTGCATATTAGATGACAAAGAGAAACAATTAACCCTAAGCGCATATAATGCTACTGTAGATGCCATTAATGAAAATAAACTAAGTGCACTCCCAGAACCCACTTATACATATACAGGTAAAGTACAAGGAAAATTTAACAAAAACAATTTTCCTGCTCCATTAGATTTAACTCTAAAAGAGGGTGCACGAGTGATGTTTGTCAAAAATGACTCTGACCACTTTTGGGTAAATGGTAGTTTGGGAACAGTTACAAATTTGTCAGAAGAAAACATTGTAGTTGCTCTGGATAGCGGATTGGAATTATCCGTAGGTCAAGAAACATGGGAGGCTATCGAATATGAATACGATAAGGCACAGAAAAAACTTAACAAAGTCGTTATCGGATCTTATACACAATATCCATTAAAATTGGCTTGGGCAATAACTATCCACAAAAGTCAAGGCATGACATTTGATAATGTTAAGATTGATTTAAGCCGAGGCGTATTTACAGCGGGACAACTATATGTAGCATTAAGTCGAGTCACTTCTCTTAAAGGATTAGCACTTACAGCTGCTATTCGTGCATCCTACATTCGACCAAAAGATGAAATCAATCAATTTATGAAACAAAATACGAATGAGCACATAATTAAAAATGCAATAACTGATAATAAAACATACTTTGATGCTTTGTACAAACAAGACTATGATTCTGCAATGGAATATATAACGATTCAGCTTCGTGATGCTATTCTTAGTCAGAATATGGAGAGAGCATACCTATTCGCAAATCAATTGATGGATGTTGCTTATAATCCAGAATTGTTCCTTTTACATTCATTAGACTGCCAATATCTTAGTGCATCTAACTCACAAAGTATGTTAATTAATGCGATTATTGCTATCAAAAATGGAGAGTATGATACTGCAATTAAGTATGTGGAGCAAGGTATGAAAATACAGCCCTCTACACATCTCTATTATCTTAAGAGCATGGCTTTGTTTGCTTTGCAACAATATAAAGAGGCACAAAAGGTAAATGAAGAGTGGAAAAAATACCTGAAAGCGGAATATGGCGAGGTAAATATTTGTTATCTGTTATCAAATGCACGTACTAATTGTGTGTTGAAAGTTGTATTTATAAAGGATATGCAACGAATCATCAGACGGAATAGACATTACAAGTCATTTATTATTCGTTTCCAGCAAATGATGCACCAAAGGAACTACAAACTACTTGGTTTTTTGGATAAACATCCTATGGTATTAGCATTTAATAATAAAAATATCAATTTCCAAGAATTTATCTCTAATGCTGATTCTAAAAACTATAACATTCTTGTAGAAGCTATTTTAAGACATTTCCGTGAAACCGAAAATGATATTACAAAATTATAATCCCTAACAAAAGATAAATTATTAACAATTTTAATCTTCTACATTTATGAAACCCCTACTAATCCTCCCTATCACTCTCCTTTTGACATTTACCTCTTGTACCAAACCTGTGACTTCTTCAGAGCAAGAAAACATAACCGACTCTACATTAATCCGTGTACTACATGCCACATTAGATAGCACGCGCACAATCATGGAGGTTAAAGATGACATCTTCCAACTGACTGACACAATGCAATACCACGTAGAACATCACCCTGATATAAACATTCGCATTGGTGCAAAGAGTTTGGCTAGCACCTTATTGCAACTGATGATGGATGAAACTATCAACACTCCAAAAGAAGTAACATTTACTATTGACACACTACTAATGCCATTTACCAATGTAATAACTACTTGGTATTACGATACAACAGCATTAGAAACTTTAGGTTATTCATGCTTGAATCAAGCCGTAATAAAGTATGAAGAGTATGATGACGCGAACCATATTAGCATTCTTGATGTAATCTTATCTCCCGAAAAGGAATCTTTGGTACTTACACTGCCTGACGATCCTGTTGTGTTTGTAGCCATTGCCTTTTCAAACGGCATAGACGATATAAATGGTGCTACATTTGGCAGGGAAGATGCTTTGGACATGCAAACAGGAGAACACACAAGCGAAAAAGTGTACTTTGGGCAAGAAATGATAGATGCTATGTTATCACATGATGTGATGTATATTGCATATACAGAAACCAATCCTGCAAAGACCAAGAATGAAAATTTCCACTCTTGTATGGTATTATTAGATAAATTTCAACAGCAATACAAATCTGTTAAAAGCAAACCCATAAAACAATAAATTCCGATACGCAAAACAAAACCTTCGGCACAATCTTCGGCACAAAGAAAAAAATAACAAAAAAAATCACCCAAGCGGGAGGCGTTGGTAATCAACACCTTCCGCTTGCTTTAAGTACCATATTATAACAAAATTCACAAATCTTCGGCACAAAACCCCTTCCGTGCCGAAGATTTTTGCATCATTATTATAGAGGCACAAATACTTGAAACACAAAAGCCACAGAAAGCCCACAGATCTCCTATAGATGTGCTTATTCTGTTCTATGCTTGCGCTGATTCCTCAGAGTGGGGACTCTTCGGGCGCTGCGCTCGGAGTGCGTTCCGTCGCACTCCTTCAGGTCCCGAAACCTGCAGGAAACTTGTTGATTACTAGTTTTGAACTAGGCACTATCGTCTTATCTCGCCCGATGGGCTTGAACGATTATTTTTACAATAAATTGCCAAAATCTTGCACAACTCAAAACTTTTCACTACCTTTGCAGTCTAATTAACAGCAAGAAAGAACTATGCGTATACACTTTATCGCAATTGGCGGCGCTGCCATGCACAACTTGGCTATGGCAGTGGCTACCAAAGCAGGATATATCGTGACAGGTTCGGATGACGAAGTCTTCGACCCTGCACGTACTCACCTTCTTGAGGCTGGTCTCCTGCCCAAAGAGATGGGATGGCACCCCGAGAAGATCACCTCTGATATTGATGCTATTATTTTAGGTATGCACGCGCGTGAGGACAACCCTGAATTGGTACGAGCACGCGAGTTGGGAATCAAAATCTATTCTTTCCCCGAGTACCTATACGAACAAACCAAAGACAAGATTCGTATCGTAGTAGGCGGAAGCCATGGCAAGACTAGCACCACCTCCATGATTCTATATGTCTTGCAACACCTCGGCATTGAAGCCGATTATATGGTGGGCGCACAGATAGAGGGCTTCGAGCGCATGGTGCGCCTCTCTGATACGGCTAAGTACGCAGTCTTTGAGGGCGACGAATACCTAACTTCGCCCCTTGACCTGCGCTCTAAATTCCTCTGGTATCACCCCCATGTAGCGATACTTACTGGTATTGCATGGGACCATATCAACGTGTTCCCAACGTTCCCCGAATATGTAGATACTTTCCGCAAATTTGTTGATGGAATCGAAGAAAACGGCACATTTATCTACTACAAGCATGACACCAACTTGTGCGAGATCGCCTCTCACGCACGACCAGATATCAAACAACTTCCATACGAGGCGTACCAAGGAGATATAGCGATGACTATCTTCGGCCGTCACAACATGGAAAACCTACAAGCGGCCGCATTGGCTTGCCAGCAGATTGGCGTATCGTTGGATGACTTCTACCGCGAGATAGCCACCTTTACGGGAGCGAGCAATCGCCTCGAACTTATCGATGAAATCGGCACGAATGTTGCGTACAAGGACTTCGCACACTCTCCAAGTAAACTCCGCGCAACAGTAAATGCTGTACGCGAACGCTATCCAGAAAAGCAGTTGGTAGCAGCGATGGAGTTGCACACTTTCTCCAGTTTGATGGCAGACTTCTTGCCTCAGTACGAGGGTTGTATGGGGAATGCCGATATTGCATTGGTATATTTCAATCCAAAGGTAATTGAGCACAAAAAACTGACACCTATCACCGCCGAAGCTGTTCGTGATGCGTTTGGCACGAAAAATGTAGAGGTATTTACGGATAGCCAAATGCTGCAACAACGTCTTCGTTCCATTAAGTACAAAAACACCGCACTTTTGATGATGACTTCGGGCACTTTTGACGGCATCAACATCCCCGAATTTGCCCGCGAACTGATAAGTAACGACACCACACCACGCTAAACAATTCTACACAATACCACTATGGACAAACAAACTCAACGCGACTACCTTTACATGCGCATGGCGCGCACATGGTCAGAAAATAGCTATTGCATTCGCCGCAAAGTGGGAGCAATCTTAGTCAAAGACCAAATGATTATCTCCGATGGCTACAACGGTACACCTAGCGGCTTTGAGAATGTCTGCGAGGAGAATAATATATCCAAACCATACGTATTGCACGCTGAAGCTAATGCACTTACCAAAGTGGCTCGTAGCAACAATAGTAGCGAAGGGGCAACCCTCTATGTGACCGCTTCGCCATGTATGGAATGTGCGAAACTCATCATCCAATCGGGTATCAAGCGCGTAGTCTATGGCGAGAAATATCGCATCATGGATGGTGTAGAACTCCTCGAACGAGCAGGCGTACAAGTGGACTTTATGCCTGATACTCCAGCCTCTAACCTTTAACCTCTAACCTTTAACCTGAATTTTTTTATGAAAAAGTATTTATTCCCAACCCTGACCGTTGCCTGTCTGTTGATAGGTTTCCTTATCGGAAATGCCGTTTCCAATAAGGTGAATGCGCAACGCTTCTTTATTCAAAACGGTCAACTCTTTCAGCAACCCGAGTCAAAAGTAGATCAATTGCTTCAGTTGATGAATCAGGCCTATGTCGATGAAATAGACGTCGATAGTATTACTGAGGATGTCATGCAGGAGCTTGTCAAGCGCCTTGACCCACACTCTGCCTATATCCCTAAAGAAGATTTGGAGATGGTCAATTCCGAACTTTCTGCATCTTTCTCTGGTATTGGTGTGCAGTTCTCTATTCAAAACGACACCGTACAAGTGGTGGCTGTCATTTCGGGCGGTCCATGCGAAGGCGTGGGTGTGTTGGCTGGCGATAAGATCGTGATGGTCAACGACTCGAACTTTACGGGCAAAACGATTACCAATGAAAAAGTGATGCATGCTTTGCGTGGTCCTAAAGGTACTGAAGTAAAGATTGGCGTGATGCGAAGCGGTTCGGACGAAGTGTACGACTTTACCATTACCCGTGGCGATATTCCTATTCACTCGGTGGATGCGAAATTTATAATCACCGCCAAGAATGGCGAGAAAATAGGTTTCGTACGTGTCAATCGGTTTGGCGAGAATACATATGATGAATTCATTTCTGCCATGGCATCGCTGAAAGGACAAGGTGCAACTTCGTATATTGTGGACTTGCGCGAGAACTCAGGCGGATATATGGATCAAGCTATCAAGATGGCGAATGAGTTCTTGAGTAAGGGCGATATGATTGTCTATTCCGAAGGTCGTGCATACCCTCGTTATGAGGCAAGAGCCAATGGTTCAGGCCGATTCCAACGAGAAAAACTGGTGGTATTGATAGATAATTTCTCTGCCTCTGCCAGTGAGATTTTCGCAGGTGCTATGCAGGACAACGACCGTGCTACTATTGTTGGACGTCGCTCGTTTGGTAAGGGACTGGTGCAACAGCAACTGCCCTTCCCCGATGGTAGTGCAATCCGTCTGACTGTGGCGCGCTACTATACACCATCGGGACGTTCTATCCAAAAACCATATAAGATGGGCGAGGGAGAGGACTATGCTATGGACCTCCTCAACCGCTTTGAGCATGGCGAGTTCTATTCGGCAGATAGTGTACAAATCACCGATTCCACCGTATATTTGACCAAGAAAGGTCGCGTAGTACGTGGTGGCGGAGGAATCATGCCAGATGTATTTGTAGGTCGAGATACAACACTCTATACACCATACTTTAATCAAGTAGTTAATCGTGCTTATACGTATCAGTTTGCATATCAATACACCGATCGCCATCGCAAGGAACTGAGCAAATACAAAGATTGGCAATCGTTGGAGAAGCACCTGCTGAAAGCGAATTGGCTCGATGAATTCGTAGCTTTCGCCAAAGAGAAAGGTGTAGAACCTAATGCAGAGCAGTTGGCGAAGTCCAAACCATTGTTGGTGCGTTTAGTGAATGCATATATAGTGCGCAATATATTGAATGATGAAGGCTTCTTCCCGCTCTTTGAACGAGATGATGATATCACAAAGCAAGCTGTGAAGATATTAGCTGAATAACCTATTATTAGATAAAGCAGATGAAACTACGTTTCTATCAAATACGAGAGTTTATACAATATGATTTATGGCGTCAGCCACATATGGCTATTCATAAACCATGGAAACGTTTTTTATATAGAGTATTGCAAACCTTGATATTGGTAGTGCGCGGCTTTCGAGATAAGGCACTCAATGTGCGTGCAAACTCATTGTCTTTCTCCTTGCTATTTGCGTTTATCCCAATGGTGGCAGGAGTATTTGCCATTGCACGAGGTTTCGGTTTTGAAGAATTGTTGACAGATAGGTTGTCTATGAGTTTCTTGGCTGAAACAAATATAGTGCCGATTATTCTGGAATGGGTCAATCGCTATTTAGAGACAGCTCATGATGGATTGTTCATAGGCATAGGATTGGTCGTATTGGTATGGTCTGTATATGCATTTTTCAACATGTTGGAACTATCATTCAACAATATTTGGAATGTGAAGCAATCTCGATCATTTGCTAGGAGATTGACTAATTATATGGTAGTATTATTGTTGGTACCAATCTTGATCATCTTGACTTCAGGTATATCAATATTTTTAAATTCTACATTCTTAAATGCCACAGAAACTTTCTTGCCTTTCTTACAAGCGATTGAACCTATACGCAAAGTATTGTTACGTTTCGTACCTTTTATTGTTTCATCAGTAATATTTACATGGATATTTATGGCGATCCCAAATACGAAGGTACGCTTCCTTTCCGCTGTTATACCTGGTGTAATAATGGGTGTACTTTACCAGTTGGTTCAGATGTTTAGTGTGTATTTGGTGATGCTTTTTACTCGCATGAGCGTGGTATATGGTGCATTTTCTGCTGTACCATTGTTGTTGGTCTGGTTGCAAATATCATGTTGGTTACTATTGGTGGGTGCGGAGTTGTCTTTTGCGATTCAGAATAATGAGATGTTTGCCTACGAAAAAGATCTAGAAACGATGTCTCGTCGCTATAAGGATTATGTGATGCTATACTTGTTATCAATCATTATACATCGATTTGAGCAGGGGGAATTACCGCAGACAGCACAAGAAATGGCCTTTCATAATCAATTACCGATTCGTTTGGTACAACAACTTTTGAGTAGATTAGAAGAAACCCATATAGTGCGTCGAGTATATATAGAACAAGCGGAGGAGGAGACTTTTGTACCAGCATTGGATACTCGGAAGATTACTGTGGAGATGGTAATAGGAAGGATATCGGCTCAGGGTACAGAAGATTTTTTGCAACATACTCCTCAAGAGATGCAAACATTTTGGCAACGATATCGAGAATTATGCAAATCTTCTATACCTGATGATATTTTAGTCAGTGACTTGAGGTAATGTATTTGGCTGCCGTCTGCGCAGCATGATGATCGCCAAGTATTTGCCATAGAGAAGCGTAATTTTGTTGCATCGCTTGTCGATAGTATTGATCGTTGAGCAGTCGTTCTAACTCTTTGGCTAAATTTTCAACTGTAAATCTGCCAGCAATAAGTTCTTGGATAATCTCTTGACTCGGGATTATGTTTACCAAAGTGAAATGTGGAATGCTAAACATAATAGGTCGTAAAATTTTTTCTAAATATTTACTACCTGTTACATGATATACTGCAGTCTGAGGGCAACCGATAAGTGCTGTCTCTAGAGTGGCTGTACCAGAATTGACGATAGCGGCATATGCATTAGCGATGGTGGGATATGCTTCGCGCGTAAGTGTTTCTCCTTGTAGAAAAGAATGATAGAATGTGTCTTCTATACCAGGTGCAGCTACAACGATTGTGTCGTAATTACTTGAAGCAACTTGTCTGGTAGCTTCTAACATGACAGGTAAACAATGTGTGATTTCGTTGCGTCGGGAACCTGGGAGAATAGCGATAGTGGGTTTAGATGTGTGATGTATAGTGTATGGTGTACATCGAAAAGTACGGATGCAATCAGCAGTGGGATTGCCTACATATTGACACTTGTAGCCATATTTAGCATAGAATGCTGGCTCAAATGGAAAAATACCTAGTATTTGATCACAATATTTTGCGATTGAATGAACGCGCCATTTTTTCCATGCCCAAACTTTAGGAGGAATATAATAAATGATCTGTGTGTGTGGTAGCTTTTTTTTACAGAACTTTGCTATTTTGAGATTAAAAGATGGGTAATCAATCAATATAAGTATGTTAGGGCGTTCTGTCAGTAGTGACAGCTTGGCGATACGAAAATTGCGTTTTACTTTATGTAGATTCTGTAAGACAGCAATGAATCCCATATAAGCCATGTCTCGGTAATCAACTCGAATGTCGCATCCCTCAGACCGCATTTTGTCACCACCTAATCCAACGAAAGATGCTTGTGAGTCATTAACTCGCAGTGCTTTCATTAGATTAGAAGCATGCAAATCTCCAGATGCTTCTCCTGCTATAATAAAGTATTTCATATTGAGCAATAGTAGAAGTTTATACCATAAAAGCAAGGCTAGCGATGATATAGGGTAAAGCTGCTAATAAAACACCTTTGGCAAGTCGCCACATTTCTAGGGTATAGAAAATAAACAACAGTGCAAGATTGGGAAATATGCCCACTTGCAAAATTTTACTTAGTATTCCTCCCATCAAATCTATATCAAACGTTTCAAATGTATACCATAGGTTGAAGCGCTCAATATAAACATATCCTACCAAGGCTGGCATTATAAGTCCTAGAAGGATGCCTATCCAATATTTATCAAATCTCTGCGTAGGCGGTTTGATCTATGGTGCAGGGGTGTATACTGACATAATGATTATTCATAGCCCAAATGTCAGTTCCCTCCACTTCAGGTTCGATATTTATAAATTCTCCAGTTAGCCAATAGTACTTTTCTCCCTTTGCATCAATACGCTCTTCCATCTCCTTTTGCCAAAATCCGCGGCATTGGCGCGTCCAACGAACACCTTCTAGCTCACCAATGGGTACATTGATGTTATAGCAAACGCCGTAGGGCATACCCTCTTCAAGCAAATGTCGAGTGAGTTCAAGTATGTATGGCTCGAAATAGCTAAAATCAGCGTCTGGATTGTGGTCGTCAATTGAGTAACCGATTGATGGTATGGCATGTTCCGCACCAACAAAGCATGCACCCATAGTACCAGAATAAATCACATTAATAGCAGCATTGGAACCATGGTTGATACCACTAGCAAGTAGGTTGATACGAGTAGGATCACCATGGAAAATCACATCAATTGCAAGCTTGACGCAATCGCTTGGGGTACCATTAGTTGTATAGACCGTAGCGTTCTTATGCCATTCTTCGCACCCCCAATTTGGATCGTTGAGAGGATGAAGGTACATAGGATGTTGCACGCTGATGGCATTGCTCATACCGCTCCGCGGCCCATCTGGGGCAACGACTGTTACGTGCCCCAATTGGGTCAAGATGCGTACAAGAGTGAGGATCCCTTTTGCTCCCCAACCATCATCATTAGTGATAAGAATTTCCATTATCCTACTACAGCCCAAACCACATCAATCACTTTCTTTGCCAATGCGTCAGCTTCCTCCATTGTGGCAGCTTCCGAATAAACACGGATGATAGGCTCGGTATTGGATTTGCGTAAGTGTACCCAACCATCAGCGAAGTCAATCTTCACGCCATCACGGTCATTAATACGCTCGCCAGCAAATTTGCCTTTCACAGCTTCCAATACCTTATCTACATCGATCTCTGGAGTGAGGTCGATACGGTTTTTAGAGATGCAGTAGTCAGGGAAAGTAGCCCGAAGTTCGCTTACCTTGCATCCTTTTTGTGCCAAGCTGCTAAGGAAGAGTGCAATACCTACCAATGCGTCACGACCATAGTGGCTTGCAGGGTAGATTACACCACCATTACCCTCGCCACCAATCACAGCATTGGTGCGTTTCATTTCGGTAGTTACGTTCACTTCACCAACTGCACTTGCGCTATATGAACCACCATGTTTAACGGTTACATCGCTGAGTGCACGAGTGGAAGACATGTTGCTAACCGTGTTGCCAGGAGTATGGCTTAATACATAGTCTGCTACAGATACCAAGGTGTACTCTTCGCCAAACATTTCGCCATTTTCACAGATGATTGCTAAACGATCCACGTCGGGGTCAACTACGAAACCTACGTCTGCCTTACCTTCGCGCATGAGGTCGCTGATTTGGGTCAAGTTTTGTGGAATAGGTTCTGGATTATGTGCGAAGTGACCTGTTGGCTCACAGTTGAGTTCGATGATATTCTTTACACCTAACTCGCGGAGGATTGCAGGAATAGCCAAACCACCAACCGAGTTTACGCAATCAATAGCCACAGTATAGTTCTTTGCTTCAATTGCAGCTTTATCCACCAATTCGAGTGCCATCACATCGCGAACGTGATCTGGCAAATAGTCACGGTGAGTGATGTGACCAAGGTCATCCACTTCAGCGAAGTTGAAGTCCTCTGCCTCTGCGATAGCCAACACTTCTTTTCCCTCCTGATCATTGAGGAACTCGCCTTTCTCATTGAGTAGTTTCAATGCATTCCATTGTTTTGGATTGTGGCTTGCGGTTAAGATGATACCACCGGCTGCGTCTAAACCTGTGACTGCCAATTCGGTTGTTGGAGTGCTTGCCAAACCAATATTTATTACGTTATAGCCCATACCGATGAGCGTACCGCATACCAATTGGTCAACCATTTCGCCTGAAAGACGTGCATCGCGCCCTACAACGATCGTTTTGTTATCAGGAATCATCGCTAAACGTTGGGTCGCATAAGCTGCTGTAAAGCGAACAACATCTACGGGGCTCAAACCCTCTGCAACGCGGCCTCCTATAGTGCCGCGAATGCCAGAAATACTTTTAACAAGTGCCATAATTAATATCTTTTAATTTTCATCTTTAAATCATATCCATACGGAGTCACACTGCTATTTTCTTCTTCAAATCCTAATTTGCTAGGACAAATAATTTTGCATTGTGCGCCTGGGTATTTCATAAATTTGGCAGCTAATTGCCAACCAGTACATGAATTATCGTCATTAATCATATATTGGAATTTAGTAGGTTCTGGACTATCCTGAGTTGTCCAATTGTATAGTGTGTCAGCATATTCGTCAAGGGTATATCGTTTGAATCGCAATAATACTATTTCTTGTTTTTCAATTTCATATTGGGTGGTATCTCCGATTTCTGCCAAGTGAAAATAAAAATTATCGTACTCGGGTACTTTCCAATAAACATTATCATCCCATGTCGTGGGCATCTCAGCAGATTCGATCACATTGATGTGATTTCGTTCAATATAGCTTTCAATAAGTTGACGCTCTGCTTTGAGCAGATCGGAATAAATATTTGTATTACGGCAACTTGTGATCAATACAAATAATAGGAGGATGTATACTACTTTTTTCATTTTTCTATGGTTATAATAATTGATAAATTACTGTATGGTTTGATTGTACTAGTTCCCTCGACACCATATGCTGTGTACCATGGAGCGATGATAAGAATCTGTTCACCAATATGCATCATTTTGAGTGAGCGAGTAATTGCTATTGGCAAATCTCCTGCACCGAGTACGTAATTGATTTTTGTATCGGAGATGAGTGGTCCATTGATTTCTTCTATTTGTATATGAAGGAGAATTTCTTGTTCGTTCGCAATACTATCTCCGCTAGTGATGATGGTTTTTGTATACCAGAATCCAAATTCATCCATAGCATATTGATGTATTGTGTCAGCAGCGACTGCACTTTGGCATATTTGGTCGGCAGCTTCTGCCATATGTTGTGTAAATTGCATTTGAGCTAGCAATATCGAATCAATCTTCTCTTCGCTCAAATGTTTTACCGGTTGGGGGTGCGGCTTACAACCTACTATCATGATTATGATGATCAATAGGAAATGAGGATATGTTTTGCGATGTGTATTCTGGAGCATATAATAAACTTTTCGCTGCAAAGTTACTAAAAAAAAAGACGAACTGCAAACATTTTTATTATTTTTACTATATTTTAGCCATTATTTCCTGCAACTCTATTCGTACTTGTTGTAAAATTTCGCATGCGCGTTGCCGAACATCAATATTCTTTGATGCGTTATTTAGTTCGTTCTGAATAGCAGTGATGCGTGTAATATGAAGTTCATCACGGATATATTTGATCTGCTTAATCAACTCAATATCCTTGTTCGTGTAAAAACGATTCCCCTTCTCGTCTTTATATGGTGATAATTTGGGGAATTGTTCTTCCCAATAGCGCAGCGTAGAGACAGGCAGACCTGTCTCTTTGCGTACTTCGGCGATAGAATAATATACTTTTGTAGGCATCATTTATTATGTTCCTATTTTGAGTGTTTTTCCTGCTCTAATGTTATCTGATTTGAGCCCGTTCCATGTTTTAAGTTGCTTGACAGTGACACGAAATTTTTTTGCTATGCCGCCTAATGTATCACCGGGTTTAATTTTATAGTAAGTAATACCATTAATGGAATATCCACCTTCAACCGAAGTTCGATGCAGTAATTCAATTTCTGCTCTGCGATTATTGATTAGTTCATCAGCTTGATATGCAAGAATGGCCTGTTCATTATCAATATACGCACCCATTTTTTCACTAGGTAAACATATGGCATACTCTTTGCCGCCTGGTATAATATCTCGTGGATACTGTGGATTTAGGCGTCGTAATTCATGGAGAGGGATATGAATGTTTTCGGCAATCTGTTTGAGATGTTGTCGCTGAGTCGTGATGATAGTATCAGATGCCATAGTTAGTAATGGCTCTGCTGGGCATATTCCATGTACTTGTGCATAATTCATCGCATATACCACAGCAATAAAGATAGGCAGATATCCGCGTGTTTCTTTTGGTAGGAAAGGATAAATACTCCAGAAATCGCGTTTATCTCCTGCTCGATGAATTGCTTTGTTGACATTTCCTGGACCGCAATTGTAAGCTGCAATAGCCAAATTCCAATCGCCGAAAATCTTGTAGAGATCGGTTAGATATTGACAAGCGGCTTCTGTAGAACGAATTGGGTCCATTCGTTCGTCAACTAGCGAATTGATCTCCAATCCGTATCTTTTTCCTGTAGATGGCATAAATTGCCATAGGCCCGTAGCTCCCACATGTGAGCGCGCGTTTGGGTTGAGTGCGGACTCCACAATAGACAAATAGCATAACTCGTATGGTAGTTGGTATCGTACTATTATGTCCTCGAAAATGGGAAAATAATACTCAGCCTTACGTTGTAGTACTGCTAGTTGCTTAGGACTATGTTTAATATAACGCAAAATGTATTTTCGTACGACCTCATTGTAAGGTACCTCAACAATGAGAGGGAGGGCTTGTAGGCGTTGTTTGTAAACAGAATCTGGTATGTCGGCAATTAATGTATCAGAGTGGCAACTAGATGTGTCAACCCATGCGAGTGACTCATCTAAGAATGCTAAGGTGGAATCATTTGGAATAGTATCTTGCGCTATGAGTAGGGGACAGATAGGTATTAGTAATATGATGAGTAGTCGTTTCATTAGAAAGTGATAGCTAGTTTAACTTCAGCAGTATGGCGATTCTGTAAATCGTAATATAGCTCGGGGTAAATGTTGAGTGATAGGTCAGTAGAAATATCAAAATCAAATAATTGGGCATCCACATATGCGTCTATGAGGGTCAGTGCATATACGATGGCAGTGGCTGCAATTGATAGATCGCGATAACGTCGAGATTTGTTTTGCCAATCTTTCAACCGATCTCTATATGCAGAAACTCCACCCATTTTATCTATGGTATAACCCTCTGGCAATATAGCAATGTATGATTTGTTTGGATCATTGGACACTTCACCATCTCGTATGTCATAGTAGATGTCGCGATATGCATTTTTATAACCATTATATTCGTTAGTGGTCCAGGTGATTGCGTACGCACACCCCATAAATCCGCCATATACAATGGGAAGCTTCCAATAACTACGATTATAAATTTGCCCTAATCCAGGTACAATAGCTCCTAACCACACAGATCTCATGGGAACTGGCTTCCAAAAGAGTTGGTCTATCTCTTTTGGTGTCATTGATATTGTGTCCATAAAAGAAGATGATGGTACGGTTTGTGTGGCGTTATAATTATGAGAGAAAATAGTATCTACAGATACAGAATCATTTTGTGCCATCATCGCCAATGACATGATTAGGAATAATATGTTTAGAAAGAACTTTTTCAAATGAATTGATTGATGATCCTGTTTAATTCATCTTCATCGTGGAAGGAGATGGTCAATTTATGATTTGAAATTTTAACTGGCAGTTGTAGTGCTTTAGACAACAAGTCTTGTTGTTGGGCGTAGGAAGAATCTTTCTGTTTTGTATTTGTAGTTGCTTTGCTATTATTGACTAATTCTTCCACTTTTCTAACGGATAAACCTTGTTGAAGAATTTTTTTATAAATGCGTAGTTGCAGTTCTGGCGATGGAGATCCTAGGATGGCTCTTGCATGTCCCATATCTATCTTTTTTTCTTTGATGCCTAATTGTATTTCTGCTGGAAGCTTTAGGAGACGCAAGTAGTTTGCTATTGTTGCTCTTTTTTTACCAACTCGTTCTGACATACGTTCCTGTGTCAGTTTATATTCATCCATTAAGCGTTGGTATGCCAATGCAATCTCTATAGCATCTAGATCTTCTCGTTGAATATTCTCAATAAGGGCCCACTCCATCACCTGCTCATCTTTTGCTGTGCGAATATATGCTGGTATGGTTGTTAATCCTGACATCTTTGCGGCTCGATAGCGGCGTTCTCCCGCAATAATCATATATTGTCCATCAGAATCTTTTCGTAATGTAATGGGGGAGATTACTCCATGTTCGCTAATAGATTGTGCTAATTCATTAAGCGCTTCTTCATCGAACGTATGACGTGGTTGATCGGGATTTGCATAGATTTTGTTTACTGAAATTTCACTAATCGATGATGAACCAGAAGTAGTGATATGAGTTGTGTCAATGAGGGCATCTAATCCCCTTCCTAATCCAAGTGTTTTTTTCATGATTGATGTCTCCTGATTAATTCTTTTGCAAGATTTACATAATTTTTAGCTCCTTTGCTAGTACGATCGTACTCAAGAACAGACATGCCATGACTAGGTGCTTCACTTAGGCGCACATTGCGTGAAATGACAGTATTAAAGACTAGGTCTCCGAAGTGTCGACGTACTTCGTCATGTACTTGTGCTGATAGACGTAGACGTGTATCATACATAGTTAATAGGAAACCTTCAATGCGTAATGCAGGGTTGAGATTTGACTTAATGATTTTTATCGTATTTAATAATTTCGCTATTCCTTCTAGAGCAAAGAACTCGCATTGTACAGGAATAATGATACTATTACTAGCAGTCAAAGCATTGATGGTGATTAAACCTAATGATGGTGAGCAGTCTATTAAAATATAGTCATAATTAACTCGCAGAGGCGATAGAACTCTCTTAAGAATATTCTCTCGGTTATCCATACTCAACATTTCGATTTCAGCACCGACTAAATCAATATGCGAAGGAATAATGTGTAGATTTTCTGTTGCTGTAGGTAAAATAGCGGTTGCAGGATCAATGCCATTTATTAAACATTCATACACTGTATTTTCCACTTGTTGGATATCAACGCCGAGACCTGACGAGGTGTTGGCCTGAGGATCCGCATCCACTAGTAAAACTCGCTTCCCTTGTTGCGCTAACGCTGCTGCTAAATTAATAGAAGTCGTGGTTTTTCCTACGCCTCCTTTTTGATTTGCTAATGAAATAATAGTTCCCATATATTTTAGGTTTTTCTTAGTTTACTTTATTTTATTTTATTTTGATTTGCCACATATATGCAAAGTTTAGGCTTACGTTTATAGGGTTGGATAATTCAAAATAATCTGTCTTACGATTGTTGAATATGCTACCAAAACTGTAGTTGCAACGTGCTTCTATTTGAAATAATCCTACTTTTTTGTGACGATAATACACACCTAGTCCACCAGCTAATCCCCAATCGAAATGTTTCTGGATGTTCTCGTACTGATGTTTATAATGAGGATTGGGAGTACCTGTTGCAACATCTCGAAAACAATAGCCTATTTGTGGACCAAGATTGAAAAAAAATCGCAAATGCTGACCTCCAAAATATAGGTGCATAAGTAGAGGTATCTCGATGTATTCTAATTGACGAGTGTAGTTAATATCATTTAAACATTCGTTCCATCCACGTTGCATATAATTTATTTCCACTTGTATAGCGCAAACTTTATGTCCTGCATAACGGAATACTAATCCTCCGTTAGGGCTTATTAATACATTTTGTAATTCAATACCTGAGATAGAAGGCTTGAAAATCATTGTTGAAGCCATTGCACCAACATGAGTTCCGATGTAAGCTTCTGGCTCCCGCAAACGAGGTTGCGCTACCGCAGCACTACCAACAACTATGAATATCAGTATTAATGTTATGCGATTATATTTCATTTACGAATGATATTGATAGTTTGATTTTCATATCCTCCTTGTGGAGTAACTTTTTGGTATTGTATGTTGGTTATAATTCCGTTCCATATGGTGTCTGAAGGCGAATGAATACTACCTGCGTTTAACTGTTGTAGCATACGCAACAAGTGCAATGTTAAGTCATAACCTAGCAAATCATAACGTGGTAGAGTGGAGCTTACATCATGTGCAAAATACTCTTGGAAAGAAGTTTGGTAATTTGCAGGAATTAATAATACATCATTGAATGTAGATGTGTATATTTGTGGGAAGAATATAGGCTCATCTGACCATGAGTAGAAGGAGTATAGTGTAACTTGATAACGATTACTAGCTTGAACAAGGTGAGGTATTAATGCATGTAGATTATTATAATTTTCTGTGTTGAATATGATAATGTTTTCTTTCTCTTCCACAAATGCCTCGTCTATAGAATCTGTATAGATGTTACGGATTGTTGTCGTAGTAATAGGTATAGAATGTTTTTTTAACACTTCACGTAATAAAAGTATACTTGTAGGAACATTATCCGTTTCCTTTGATTCAACCAACACACAATTGACCTTATCTCCAAGCCTAACAAGATATTCTGCCATAGCCTCAGCGGAAACAATTGCTGATGGATTGAATTTTAGAATGTATGGATTCGTTTGTGTTTCAGTTGTGTTGGAGACAAAGGGTAAAAGCAACCAGATGCTGTCTCTAATCGCATATTGGCTAGCCGCGGTTACCTGTTGGGGATATACTGGGCCTATGATTGCATCTACGTGTTGCCATGTACTATCTTGCATGAGTAAATGTATTGTTTGGGCTGTTCTATCTACGTCATATGTGAATAGTTCTATCTTCTGTCCCTCTTGTTGAACTTCATTAATAGCGAGCAAAGAGCCTGCATAGAAGTCAAAGAAACGATCCATATTGTTATCGCGTTTTACTGCATCTGCATAGAGAGGCAAAACTATCGCCAATCGAATAACATTAGTCGTACTATCTGACAGAATGGAATCATTGATGAGTGAATCAATTGTAAAATAGGTTGAATCTTTTTCAGTGCTATCTCGGATAGCTTTCCTTGATTGTCTTTGTAACTTTCGGTTGTGTATTAGTGTATTCCCCTTCTCTTTTCTATGTTGTGGTACAACAGGATGCTCTTCTGCGAATTGTATATCAATCTCAACTGAATTAGTGTTCTGCTTTACAGATTGTTGGGTGGGAATCAAAATCACATCATCAACGTGCAATCCTTTGGTCAAGATATGTGGATTAGCTTGTAAAATATCTTCTTGACTTACGTCAAAAATTATGCCGATACGATAAATCCCTATACCGCGAGGTACAGTATAACGATAATAAATTTCTCCATCAATTGTATCTAGAGGACAAGATGATATAGATTGTGCGTAGAGGGATATGCCAAATAACAATACATATATCCCAAGCAATATGTATTTAATACTTTTCATAGCACTATTTTACGTATTTTTTTCTTTTCACTATCATTACAACAATTACTACCATGATTAATATTGCCAGTGGTACTATTATGCTTATAATTTGTGCACCGATGCGTGTTTGTTGAGCTCGTAGGTCATTTATAAGTCGAAGAGTAAATTCTTTGTGTCGGAGTTGCATCCAACCTTGGTCATCGGTCAGAAAGAGTACTGCATTGATCATGAAGTCACGATTCCCAAATTGCATTTGTGTATATCGGTCAAAACCCAAAGGCAATGGTGTACCTTGCTGCCATTCGTTACGAATAGCACTACCCGCAGCTACAATAATTTGCTTTGTGGCCTTGCTTTGTTTAATCAAAGGTGTATGTGACGTAATCCCTTCTGGTGGCAACTGGTGGGCATAAAGAGATGAGAAACAACCTTCAATACTTGCTGCGACAGGTATAAATGCATATTGAAAACTCTGTTGTTCCTCTATTCCTAAACTTAAATCTATGCGTGCGGGAGTAGGGGTTAACTTGCTAGCTGTAGATGTCGCTAGCAGTACCTCTTTATGTAACCCATCATCCCCTCCTACTAAATCTACTGCACTGACCATCGTTGCACTCACTTGTGCTACATTTCGGGTAATGGGGGATGCTTGAGAGGTGAGTAAAAGCGGTGCATAAGTCCAAGGTATTGGCTGCCAATTCGGCTGTAATGGATCTGTGGATACATCAACGGGTACTGGTAAACATTGCTTATCTTGCACTAAAGCATGGTTCACTCGGACACCGTATCGAAAAAGCATGTCATTGATATTAAGATCTAATGCAATGATTGGAGTGGAACCTTGCGAACTAAGATTATCTTCTGAGAAACGAACACCATTCACTACCCATAGAATTCTACCACCTTGCATCACATATTGATCTAAGATATATTTATCTGTTTCGCTGAAAGGCCTCTGTGGGTCTGCAATAATCACGGCTTTGTAATCATCTAACACACCCGTTTCTGTTCCTAAAGTTCCCCTATCTACTTGATAGTACTGTGCCAATGCAGACGTTAAGTCGTACACGTATGGTTCTTCTAACTCTCCGTGTCCTTCAAGAAAAGCAATTTTTTCTATTTCTGTTTGAGTAAGCTTCCTAATGGCTTCAGCAAATGCATATTCTAAATTTTCGATGCTATTGTTTAAATTTTCTTCTCCACTTAGTCCTATTTGATTCTTAAGCAGTGATACAATTTGTGTGCGTCCTTTGTATTTAATTGCTGCATAAGGATAAACAGTTGTTTGGGCTGTTTGTCCTTCGTGGGTACGTTCATGGATGATCGTTGGTTGTAAGTTAGAATTAACTATATCTTCTTTTTGAGTGTTTCGATTAATAGTTGCATATATATCAAACTCATCAATCGTTTCTATTGTGGCCTTTCTTAATCGAGTAAAACCAGAATTGAGTTCTCCATCTAAATAAATAGCAATTTCTAGTGGTTGATCAAGACTTTTTAATAATGTTTTTGTCGGTTGTGATATACTGTATCGTTTGTCAGCGGTCATGTCCCAACGCAATACGAAGTGATATGCTAGCACATCTATTAATGCTAGTAGTATCAATGTAAGTATTGCATTGCGAACTTTCATGATTTTATCCTCTCGAACTTATGTGATTTGTACCTTGTGTACTATTTTTTTATCGCCTCCCAAACTTTTTGATTAATAACAACAGGGTATTTCTTACGTAGTTCAGCTACCCATGTCTTTTCCAAAAAGTCTTGGTAATCAGTTACTACTTGACCACGTTCATCTGTATATACTTGTGGAGCTTTGATCACCTTGCCTACGGTAATCACGATAGGGTATTCTTTATCTGGAGTAAATTCTGCGTCTTTTATTTTGAATCCTAGTTTGTCCACGGCTGCATTTTTGCCCATTGCCCATATACCACGCTCAATACGTACATATTGTACACTATCTATATTTACACGCTGAGTCAGATAACTCAATACCGAATCTGGTTCTGCAGTTTTTACTATTTGTTTAGCTACTTTTGCCGCTGTTTCATTTTTAGCATAAATAACGTGACCTTTGAATCGAGGCTCATCCCAAACGTAGTTTTTTTTGTTCGCTTTGAAATATGCGGTTAATCCTTCTATGTCTTGATTGGCTTTGTCCCATACTTCGCGTAGCGATACGTCAAATAGCAAAATACCATCATGATATTCGTTAACGAGGTTGCGTAATTCTACATGCTTCTCTTCCAAATGGGCATCAGCATAAGCTTTTACTTCTATGTCACTCATATTTGTGGGGAGGTTATACTCTATACGTGTTTTGTTGATAAAACTTTGGTTTGCAATTTCCATACGTTGATCACGTTGGACTTGACGTAGGATTTGGTTGTACATGCTATCCAATGGTAATATGCCACGTTTATCATATAGTTTGGATATATGAACACCAAAACGAGTTTGGAATGGTTTGCTTATTTGACCAATCTCTAAATCGAAGGTAATATCTTCGAATGGTTGTACCATAGCACCGCGACCAAACCAACCTAAATCACCCCCACGGGCAGCTGAACCTCTATCTTCGCTATTAGTTGTTGCTAATGCAGAAAAATCAACGTCATCTTGGATAGCCAATTTATAGATACTATCCATTGCAGCATGTGCGTCTACCATTCGTTGGATATCACCCATTGGGGTCATCTTCATGATGTGTGCTGCATGTACCTCCTCATAATCGTGTTCGTCTTGGACTTTGGCGATGTGAAAACCGTATGGGCTGCGGAAAACAGGAGTTACTTCTCCAGTTGGAGTGGTGTAAACTGCATCCTCAAATGCATATACATATCGAAATGGCAGAATCCAACCTAATTCACCACGTGTCTGTTTTGCAGATGGTTCTTCGGAATATAATACAGCGGCCTCATTAAAATCCTCGACAACTTGTATGGTCTCTGTCTTGCGACCATTCTTTTGTGTGGTAGGGATACCAACAGTCACGCGCTTCCGGATGGAATCAATACGGGCTTTTGCAGCGGCAACAGTTGCAGCATCTGCATCTGGATCACATTGCACTGCAATATGGGATGCTTTACGAAGTTTAGCTAAACGATTGTAACTCAGCACCACCAAACTATCTATGGCAGCATCATCTTGTAAGTATTTTGGTGTAGCCTGCGAGCGGTAACCCGCAAGTTCTTTTTTGAAGGCTTCTGTTGTGTCAACGCCTTGAGCAATAGCTTCAGTTACTTTAAGTTTGAAATTAATGAATAATTCGAGATATTCATCCATGGATTTTCTTTCAAGGCTTGTTTCTTGATTGTTTTTTTCATAAATGTACAAGAAGTCAGAAACATACACCGGCTTCCCATTAATGGTCATTAGGACTTCGTCTGCTTGTCCAAAACTTAGTAAAGCTGCAGACAATAAAAAAATAGATAGAATTGTTTTCTTCATTGTTATGAGTAATTTTGTTATTGCATAATCTATAGTCCTTATAAGATAAGGAATAAAAATCGTGCAAAAGTAATGATTTTTTTGCATATATGCAAATAAAATCGCGGAAAGATTGTTTTCAATGCGATTTTATTAAAAAAAAATCCCCAAGCTGTGCTTGAGGATTCTGATTATACCAATTCTGCAATTTATCCTTTTGAAATTGCGCCACTTGGGCATACATCAGCACAAGTACCGCATTCGGTGCACAACTCAGGATCAATAGTGTAAATGTCACCTTCAGAAATTGCACCCATTGGGCACTCATCAATACATGTACCGCATGCGATACAATCTTCAGAAATTACGTAAGCCATAATAATTTGATTTTATTGTTAATTGATTTATAATATTTCAAATATTTTAGATATCGACTGCAAAGGTACTACAAAAAAATTAAAATACCAAATATTAGGGATTGATTTTTGAAAAAAAAATTTTTCTTTACTTCTTGATCCGCATTACAGCTAATAATTGTTCGTTTGGTGTAGAAATCTTTTTATTTACTAAACCTTTCTTTTTGGCAAATGTCGTCCAATCTTTTGCACCTTTTTTATGGATAGGCATGCCAAGTTGAAGATAATGACAATAGGCTATCCCTAAGGCATCAGTAGCATCTAATTTTTTAGGCATTTGTTCGTCAGGAATATGCAAGAAACGCTGTAGTATGCCTGCTAGTTGCTCTTTTGAAGCATGTCCGTTTCCTGTAATAGCCATTTTAATTTTCATAGGAGAGTATTCTTGTACAGATATATCCTTTGATAGTGCTGCAGCGATAGCAACTCCCTGAGCGTGTACAATCTTTATCATCGTTTGTGGATTTTTGTCTACAAATTGTGACTCAATGGCTAAAACAGTGGGCTGATATTTCTCTATTAGATTTTGTAGAAAGAAGAATTCGCGTTGCAACCGAGCATATTGATCTTCTAGTTTGTGTACATCATATACACCAAAGTCCAAAATTTTGACCTCGCTGCCATATGTGTGCAACAGCGCATATCCCATATAGAGAGTCCCTGGATCAATACCTAAGATAATATGTTCTTTTACCATTTTTTTAAGCATTCAATAGCATCTGTAATAAGGTTCTCTTTCTTATGATTCCTAGAATCTACAACGGCAACACATTTACGAAGTAGACAAGTATCGCCCGCTTTAATTTCGGTAGTAAGTGAATAACCGATAGTATGTGGTTTCTCTATTTTTATAGGCCTGCGTTCAATTGGTAATCCATTGTGTAGTACTTGCCATTGCATTGCGTAGCATAATTGTACATCTACATCGTGTAGCTGTAACCATAGCCAACATTGATTTTGATCTAAATGATTCATGAGTGGATACCAGTCTTGAACTTCTTCGCTACCACCTAACATCGCTAGTAAAGATATTGGACCATTATAGTTTTCAGAGGTAACTTCATACTCTAGATACATTACTTCGTGTTGAGGCATCAGTTGACGTTTCGCATGTACGTGCAGCGTGTTCCCTTTTGGTGAGGTAGCCGTAAAACTCCGTTCCAATAGGGGTTGGTTTTTATGTAAGCAACGATAAAAATTTTGAACATTCCACGTTGCCAAATCTAATCGTTCATCATGTAGGCGTATGGATATGCCTGAGATGTTGAGTATGGGATTTTCTAGTCCTTTTATGTATGTGCATAAGCGCTGTGGACGAGAATAGTACTCTTCAAAGTGCGCCGTTTGACAAAGATAATCATTAGAGAAAGTCAGTTGTTGCTCTATATTGGCCTCCTCTTGTGGTAACCATTGGTGTTGTTCTATAGTCCAAGTATTGTATTCTAACATGTGTAATGATGGTGTCTACTTTGTTGTTTCTCTTACAATTAAATCGGTGGCAACCATATCTGTATGTGCAATACGTAGATCACCATCAAGGCGTTTGAGTAGTCGTTGCATAGCTCGATATCCTATTTCTCGGCCGTGTTGCTCTACAGTTGTTAGCATGGGGGATGATGTACGGCATAGTGGAGCATCAGAGAAACCGCAGATAGATAAATCCTGTGGTATGCGTAAACCAAGAATTTGTGCTGCATACAAAACGCCTGCGGCACAATCGTCGTTGACACAAAAAATGGCATCAGGTTTCTCTTCTCCTCGTATTATTGCTGGAGTTTCTATGATAGCTTGCGCGCGCGTGTCGCACGTGAGAATGGCTGCTTCATTTACATTTAGTCCATAGTGCAATAATGCATCACGCCAGCCTTGATACCGACGATGTGCCACTTCTAACTGCATAGGAGAAGAATAATACATAATGCGTTTACAGCCTGTTTGGATAAGGTATTCTACAGCATTATAAGCACCGGCATAGTCATCTGATATGACCTGGTCACATTGCAAGGATGGACAAGGGCGATCGTAGAGAACGAGAGGTATTCCACTATCAATGACGTCTTGTAAATGTCGCAATTGTATAGTTTCTTTGCTAATACCGACTAGAATGCCAGCTACACGGCTATTAAGCAACATTTGAATATTTTGTTCTTCCTTCTCGACGTTTTCGCTTGATTGGCAGATGAGAATATTGTATCCGAGTTCGTTGGCCGTTTGCTCTATGCCGTCTAGTATTGAAGCAAAAAAGTGATGATTAAGTTCTGGGATTACAACACCGATAGTTGTGTTTTTGCTAGTTCGTAAATTACTCGCCATTAAATTCGGTTTGTAATGTAATCTTTGGGCACATTCACGCACGGATTCTTTGGTCTGCTCGCTGATATCAGGGTGGTTTTGTAAAGCTCGACTTACGGTGGAAACAGATACACCTAATTCTCGTGCAATGTCTTTAATCGTAATTGCTTTCATGGCAAAATTAGTCTATATGTTTCTCTCTTTGTTTTACCGCTCCACGGAAAATTATAGTAATCGCTCCTACTATCAAAATGTAATCCGAATATGGTTGTATTTTCATAATGCTCATAATAGCGCCTGCGATGAGTACAACCATACCAATAATCAATAAAATGCTGCTCCATTTCATGTGTGTAATCGATTTTCAATCAACTAAATATATTGTTTCTTCTTCGGTGTGCATCTTATATTGCTCACGTGCAAAGCGCTCAAGGCTATCTTTGTTGTCTAGCGATTGTAGTAGATTTTCGGCTTCTGCAGTATCATGCTTAATTTGCTTGATCTCTTGTGTGGTTTTGCGTATTTCTCTCTTGCGACTAAATTGATTAAGTAAACTCTGTTCGCCAACAAAAATAAATAATATCGCAAATACATACAATGTAATCGCGTACTTGTTAGTCAGAATTTTACGTGTTTTTTTCCATAAGGATTCTTGTTCCATATTATTTAGGTTTATAGTTTATTACCGCAATATATCATGGTATCTTTCATTTTTTTTGCAAAGATACTGCAATTTTTTGAAATATGCAAATATGTGAAATCTTTTTTTGCGATATTTATTTAATACATTGCCCAAGAAGAGTGTATAATTGCCCTTTGTGAATGATCATTAGGTGAGAATCAATAAGTGCTATCTGCCTTTCCTTTGTTATCAATGTACTGTTGATTGATGGTAAATAAGTGGGGGATTCTGTGTTGACAGTCAAACCATCTAGAGCAAAATACATCGGTGTGTTGGCTCCATAACTCCCCATGTCTGTCGTAGCCATGCGAAAACTTACCCCCGCAGCTTTACCTAAAGTTGTTAGCGATACTTTCTCCCATCCGTTATTCTTCTCTCCATCCACAGCCAAATAATATGTGATACTTTCTATTTCTTGCAAACTGCTATCTAATGCGCTAATGATAAGAGATAATGTGTCACAATTATCAAATATTTTTGCATTAAATACTCCACCATGTGTTATGGCTTCCATTGTATTGCTATTTTGGCAGATATAGACATGTTCGGGATAGTAATATTGGTCGAAAAGAATGATATTTGATGAATAACCTAGTGATTCTGTTACCCAATCTGAGTAGTAACCAATTGCATAAGGTGTTCCTTTTCCTGCGACTCCTCCATTAGCCACGCAACCGAACACATTAGCAGTATCTTGCGAAACTTTGGAGAGTGTAAATCCTTCCCAACTCATACCGCCATATGATGCCAAACTAAGTAGGTGGGAAAGCTTGAATTGTCCATCATTTGTGTAGATAAATTGATGCATACCTCCATCGTTGTACGTGCTATCCCATACATCTGTAACATCGTAGTAACCACTGCCAAATACGGTGCTATATTTCACTGGATTTGATGCCATGTCAGTTGCTGTACTCAAATCCATCGTGATCACTTCTGCGGAAATGGTCAAACCAATTAAATTCAGTAATAAAATCAATACTTTTTTCATGTTGTTACCTTGTGTGAGTATCTACAAAAATAATAATATCATCAATTGCCCCGTTAATACGCGGAGGAACATAGTGAGAGGGTAAACTGTAGAATACACCACTGCAGCTCGATCGTTGGCTGATGATACGGTAGTGGAATAAGCTAGTGCTGGTGGATTAGTGCTACTACCAGCAAGTAATCCCATAAGTGAAAAGTAATCTAATTTTAGCCACAATCGAGCAATCACTCCAACAATCAATAGTGGTAATAAGGTAATAATTACACCATATCCAATCCAGACATATCCTCCTTCAATTAGAGTAGGGATAAAGGTTTTACCCGCACCAAAGCCAACAGCAGCTAAGAACATGGCGATGCCGATTTCTCTAATCATCAAATTAGCGCTACTTGTTGTGTAGGTGATAATATGAATTTTTGGACCAAAACTACTCATGAGGATAGCAACGATCAACGAACCGCCTGCGATGCCTAATTTGAATGGTTGCCCCAAACCAGGTAGCATTATTGGTACTAATCCTGCTGCCACGCCCAAAGCAAGGCCTAAGAAGATTGATGCCAAATTCGGAACATCCAATCGCTTCGTGGAATTACCAAACAGTTTTTCTACCTTATCTACTGCACGTTCTTCGCCTACCACAGTAATACGGTCACCTAGTTGCAAACGTAGATCACGCGTCGCTAACAATTCAACACCTGCACGCCTGATACGTGTGATAGATACATGATAGGTGGCTCTAATATTCAGATCTCCTATTCGTTTACCATTCAATTCTGCTTTTGTTACTACGACGTGACGAGATACTAGGTGTGCGTGTGTATTGTGGTTAGTCGGTAATGATGTTTCCATTCCGAGCAATAAAACACTTTTCATGTTCTCCTTATCCACTACAACACGAATACGATCGCCTACGTGCAATACTGTGTCTACATCTGGTAACTCATCTTCACCATCGGGATGAATTAATCGGGAAACAATCAGATTCATATGGCACAGTTGGCTTAAATCACGGATATATGATCCCTCTACTTGTGGATTAGTAAGTAATATGTCAATATATTCTATTTCTTGTTGTACTTCACTCTCTGCTTCTACACGTGCCTCCTCTTTTTCTATTTTTATATTAAAAATACCACGCATGATTAATATCACAGCAATAATACCTACGACACCCAATGGGTATGCCATTGCATAACCACTTGCTATATTGGGGTTTATTTCGCCAGTAATATCGGTAAAGGCCTGTTGGGCGGCACCTAATCCTGGTGTGTTAGTTACTGCACCACACAACACACCCGTCATGGTGGCAATATTTTCACCGGATAAAAGATGAATCAAGTAGGCAGTCGCGCAACCCAATAATACGATACTGGCTGCTAATATATTGAGTTTGATGCCACCCTTGCCAAATGAGGAGAAAAAACTTGGTCCAACCTGTAATCCAATCGAATATACAAACAAAATCAAACCAAAATCCTTCGCGAATGTCTCTACGATAGGATCTAGATGCATCCCAAAATGCGACATGGCAATAGCGCAAAAGAGAATCCAAGTGATTCCTAAAGTAATTCCCTTGAATTTCAATCGGTGACTTAAATAGATACCACAAGCAATAGCTACTGTTAGAATAAATATAGAATGCGGAACACCACTACCAAAAAACAGACTATTCAACCAATTCATAAATAATATCAATATCTCATTTTATCAAATATAGTGCAAAGGTAGTGCTTTTTTTTGATATGAACAAATTCAGCGCGTTTCATTTCTAAAATTGCATACTTGACTTAGCAACCCAAGCGAGTCTTGGATTACTATCAAATTGTGTTCAGAATGTGGATTTAGTTTGAAACCGAAGATTAAACTTGTTAAAGTTGTTTGCATTTCCTGCGGAAACGAATATGAAAACAAATAGCAGCCAAAGCTAAACCGCAGATGAAACCTATCCAAATTCCCACAGCTCCCATTTGTAATGGGAAAGCGCATAATAATCCGACCGATAATCCTACAACTATATAAGCTACAAACGCTATTATCATCGGGACTTTGACATCCGTTATACCACGCAACATAGCAGCGCCAACAGCCTGCAATCCATCGGCATATTGAAAAAGTCCTGCAACCACTATGAGTTGAGAAGCAATAGTAATAACTTCTTGATCTTCAGTAAATAAAACGGGTATATAATTACGCAATCCTATCATCAGCGTAGCACCTATCGTGTTCATCAACAGTACAAGGTGAATACTTGCATTGCTAGCCATACGTACTCCATGAAGGTTGCTCTCACCTAATTGATGCGAAACTCGGATAGTAGTGGCAGAGCCTATACCAAGCGCCAACATAAACGTCATATCTGCAATTTGATTGGCCACCTGATGTGCCGCTAGCGCTTCCTTGCTAATCCAACCAATGATAACAAAAGATGCGGTAAAGAGGAAGGTTTCCAACAAAGTCTGACCCCCTATAGGAAAACCAATCTTAGCTAGTTCACGAATATGCTGCCATGAGAAACGCTTCCATGCCATACTGAGATACTGTTTCCACTCTTTGTGAAAAGCCATAACCGCCCAAAAACAGAGTGGCATACCTATACGAGAAATGAGTGAACCTATACCTGCTCCCGTAGCTCCCATTGGCTCAAAGCCCCAATTGCCATAGATAAATACCCAATTGAGCAAGATATTGAGTCCATTCATCAGCAGAGTGATGACCATAGCCACCATGGTATTACCCAACCCCTCAAGAAACTGCTTGAAGAAAGAGAAAAATAAAAATGGTACCAACGATATGACAATGAGGATATAGTAAGGTCTTGCCACCTCAATCACCTCAGGATCTTGACCAAAGCGATCTAAAAAAGGAATACACGCTGACAATAGGATGAGCATCAATACACTCAGCAATATCGTGAATAACATTCCATTTTGAAACAACGATGCTATGCGACGCTGAATAATGCTTTTATTTTCAGTAGTGTGTGCCATTTCACCCACTTGAATACCCACGAGCGGAGTGAGACCCATTAGTGCCCCCATAGCAAAGACCATGACCGTGAAGAAGATTGCATTGGCAAAACTGACCGCAGCTAAATCAACTGTGGCATAATGTCCAACCATAATAGAATCGAAAAAACCTACCAGCGATGCACCCAATTGGGTCAACATCACTGGTAATGCCACGCGAAGATTGCGTTTGTAATATGGTAGATACTCCTTGAAACTCAAATCTTAATCGCTCTATTTTTAATGATGTTGATGGTGATGCTCTTCGTGTTGGTTATGCTCTGGTTTGTGAGTTGTAGCAGGTTTACCAATCTTGGCAAATGCTTTTTGCAAAGTAGGCACATCCGTTTTATTTGCGTCATAAGTTACGGTTACCGTTTGCTCCTCCATGTCAAAAACAATGTCTTTTACACCTTTCTCGAAAGCAATGTTTTTCATGATTTTATCACAACAGTCCTGACAGTGCAGATGTACATACAACACTACCTTCTGTTTATTAGGCTTTGCTTCTGCTGTACTCAGCACAAAAGCCATTGGCAAAATTGCCATCAAAAAAATAATTACTCGTTTCATATTCTTGTCTTTAATCTTTGCTCTTTAACCTATACCCTATAGCCCGCAGGGTGTCCTATAGCGTAACGTCCTATAGCCGCTTGCGGCGTCCGCGGTCCTATTCTTCCCGTTCCAACGCCCAGCGGAAACCCAAATACAGTTTCCATCCGTGGATAGGAGCCCATATCATGGACGCATCAAAGTCTGTCGACTGCGGATTGACAAATCCTTCGCCTTTCGCCTCTCGCCTTATCGCTTTATCGCCTAACACTCTTTCACCTTGTATAGGATTATCCTGCGTGAAATTGGTCATATTCTCTGCGCCGAGGTAGATAGACCATGTACGGAAATATTTGGTAATTTGTCCCAGCAACTGTGGGTACCATTTATGGTATATATATCCATTATGCATCCTATACTGCTTACTTCCCTCAGGTATTACGAAACCATCAGGCATACGTCCTTCGCCATTGAATTGCGCCGTCAAGTCAAACTGCCACGTCTTCAACGGTGTTTGGTAACTGGTGGTGATAATACCTTTGAATTTGTTTTGCAATGGTTTGTCGCGCAGTTGCCATTCATTGGCTGCCGTGTTAAACGAAGTTTGTTTCACATCCGTATAGCGGAAGGCTGCCGTCATGGTCCAACCACGTAATATCTCCATATTGGCTTCGACCTGCCAGTTGTGCGAGAAATATTGCGCTTCATCCACATCGTGCATATTGTACAACGTGATACCATGCAAATCGCGGTCCATATCGGCTATTACGCCGTCTAAGAATTTCGTATAGTAGTATTCGCCCGATAGTTGTAGTTCTTTGTTGCCCATAGGGATATAGAATACCGTCGAAAGTCCCGTATTCATCGAACGTTCTTGTGCCAATTGGGCGTTGTCCAATGTTGTGTAGAGTGGTGTAGTGTTGTGTAGAGTGGTGTAGTATTGATATATTCGATTACTTGGCAAATAGGCAGCATTATCCGCAATAGCATTAGGTGTTCGATAGCCCAATCCCACACTTCCGCGCAATGTCCACCACTCAAAAGGTGCGTAGCGCAGGTTCATACGGGGGGTAGTAAAGAAACCATAATTTGTAGAATAATCCTCACGCACACCCAGAAGCAGAGTTACTTTATCTTTATAGGTATAGGTATATTCTGCAAACACACCAGGCGTCACCTCCCAACGGTTCAGATCATTTACACCTAATAATTCTCCCTTCCCCTTAGGGAGGGGATGGGGGTAGGCTTCCTCATTATACCCATCATAATTCACACTCAAACCTGCAGACAAGTTGTGAGAGTGATCATCCCATAGGTCAGTTGCTGAATCATCAAACGAGGTTTGGAAAATGGCATTCAGGTAGGCATTGGTTTGCGCTGCGTTCCATTGGCGCGGACCATACGTATTTTGTTGATTGTGATACGATGCCGAGGCAATGATACCA
>JAZNKZ010000097.1:0-74961 GCA_045578815.1 Paludibacteraceae bacterium | reverse complement strand
CTGACTATATTAAAAATATAATTTTGTTGTGTAATTTTCTTAATACACCTCCCAAACTTAAAGATGTATATTTATTGATTGTCTATTATTGGAAAGAGGGAGATTTTAAAGAGTGGACTGGCTATTTAAGAGCTTTCCTTAACTGTCAAAAGCCAACGGCAGATGAGGCAAAAAAACTCTTAGAAGTGTTATTCGCAGAGAAACCAAGATTGAACAATCATAATACCTATGATTATTATATAGCAGATATAGCGAGAATCGCTGCAGATGGAAATAAGATCTTGACAAAATTTGTTGTTAACTATTCCGATAAGAGTGCCATTATTCTAGCATCTTTATTATTGGTCACTTCGAAAAACTTAAAAAAAGATATTATTAGAAGTATTCTTGAAAAAAAAGATTTATGTGAGATAATAGAAGCAGAGTATGTAACTAGAGCACGTTTTTTAACCGTAGAAATGTTAAATACATACGATATTATTGTACCCCAAAGGGAGGAACAATGGGTCGAAGAATATACATGTAATAAGTTATTTGCCCTAAGTCAAGATCAAAATTATAGTTATTTAGAAAGTGGGATAAGTGATTTTAAGCAGAAACATCCATGTTATACATTTTATGAAAATCCATTGGAATTTGCCGATACAAATGCAATAAAAGTGACATGGTTATTTTTCTGTTCTGACGTGGATCTGAAAGAATTGTTGCGTAATGATAAGATTATGAAAAAGGTTAAAACTTATTGTGAAACACATAAATGGAATGAAGGATTTAGGAAACGAATATGGGATGTTTTATAAAATGAAAAGAGAATATAAAATAACAATTTTATAAACAAACAACTTTAACACGAAAGAGATACACTTATCGCAAAAAATGCGACAACTGAAACCCAAAAGTAACGGATAAAGTGACGGATAAAGTAACGGATAAATAGAAATTTACAAACAAACATATAAACAACTTATAAATTTAACTACAATGGACAATTACATTGACATTAAAGTGAAGGTTTGGCGTCAAGCTGGACCAAAGGCAGAAGGTCATTTCGAGACCTACGAACTCAAACACATCTTCCAAGGTGCTTCGTTCTTGGAGATGATTGACATCCTCAACGAGCAACTCATCAGCGAGCACAAAGATCCTATCGCATTCGACCACGACTGCCGTGAGGGTATCTGCGGTATGTGCTCTATGTATGTCAATGGTCACCCACACGGACCAGACAGTGCTATCACCACTTGCCAATTGCACATGCGTAAGTTCAAAGATGGCGAGACTATCACTATCGAGCCATGGCGTAGCCGTGCATTCCCTGTAATCAAGGACTTGATGGTGGACCGCGAGGCTTATGACAAGATCATGCAAGCTGGTGGTTTCGTGTCAGTTAATACAGGTGGTGTACCTGATGCAAACGCCATTCCAATTCCAAAGGCTCACGCTGACGAGGCAATGGATGCTGCAAGTTGTATCGGTTGCGGTGCTTGTGCTGCTGCATGTAAGAACGGTTCAGCTATGTTGTTCGTTTCTGCAAAGGTTAGCCAATTGGCTCTCTTGCCACAAGGTAAGGTAGAGGCAGCTGCTCGTGCTAAGGCTATGGTGGCTAAGATGGATGAATTGGGCTTTGGTAACTGTACCAACACAGGTGCATGTGCAGCTGAGTGCCCAAAACAAGTATCTTTGGCAAACATCGCTCGCCTCAACCGCGAGTACCTCTGCGCAAAACTGAAAGACTAATATCTTTTGGCAATAGGTCATTGGCAATTGGCTAATGACTATATATAAATAGGTGTGCTTCGGCGCACCTATTTTTTTATATTATGTATGAATGAAATGAAATTCTGCGGACTTTTTGAGAATGGTTGAGAATGGGGGCGCAGAAAGTCCGTAGAGAGGGATACTTTATTCTTTAAGTCATTGATTATGAAAGATAGTGACTATTGAAAGATATGTGCGCAAATTGCGAATTGTGCGAATTTACTAATGTGTTTTTTTAGATACTTTTGCGCACTTTTCGCAGAAATCGCAGTTTGCGCAGATCGATATGGACGATTAGAAGGTAGTGTCACTGATCGTGCTGGTAATTTTTGAAACACTGGCAGAAAATTCTAATCAAGCTGCAAACACTGTTGATAGGATAGGTAAGGGATGGGAATCTCATAGTTATCACATACTAATCACATAGTAATCACATAGTAAAAACCCGTTAAGAACCCGTTATGAACCCGTAGAAGAGAAGGGAAGGATAGGAAATTATGCGCTTTGCTTGCTTGTATCATTTATTTTCAGTACCTTTGCAGCGAATTATAAAACCAATTAATAATACCACACACATTTTATTAGATTTACCATCCACCATGCGTCTGAAATTATTTCTTTGCGTTTTGTGCATCTGTAGTTTGGCAATGGCTGAACAGATTATTCGTGTGTCGCAGATAGGCTATCTGCCTGAAGCGAAGAAGTTTGCTATCATCATGACGGGTGATAGTGGGCGTTGGGAATATACTCGCTACGATTTCTCCGACCTCAAAGAGGAGGGTTGGCATCAACTCAAAATAGGCGAGGCAGTGTCAGATAGTTTTCTCATTAGCAAACATGTATATGACGGTTTGGCAGATTTTCCGCTCCACTATATGCGTCAGCAGCGCTGCGGATGGAATCCATTTACGGGCGATAGCTGCCACCAGAAAGATGGGTATATCATTTACCACCCCACTAAGACGGGGCAACATATTGATGTGCGTGGTGGCTGGCACGACGCAAGTGATTGCTTGCAATACGCGACAACGACTGCCAATGCGATCTATCAGATGATGTTGGCATACGAACAATATCCCGAGTTGTTTGGCGATGTGTATCAAACCAATGGTACACCAGGAGCGAATGGTATTCCTGATATTGTGGATGAGATTCGCTGGGGATTGGATTGGTTGGATCGTATGAATCCCGAACCTGGGGAGTTCTATAATCAATTGGCAGATGACCGCGACCATATAGGCATGCGTTTTCCAAAAGATGACCAAGCCGATTATGGCTGGGGTGTGAATAACGGCCGTCCCGTCTATTTTGTTACGGGAGAACCTCAGGTGCAAGGTAAAGGGATGAATATTTCGACAGGTACTTCGTCGATTGTGGGTAAGTATGCGTCCTGTTTTGCGTTGGGTAGCAAGGTTCTGGCGCCATTCTATCCGGAACTGGCAGCGCGTATAGGCGAGAAAGCCAAGGATGCCTACGAATTGGGCGTTCGTAAACCGGGGTTTAGTCAGACAGCTTCTGTTCGCTCGCCATATATCTACGAAGAAACTAACTGGGTGGATGATATGGAGTTAGGGGCCTACGAATTGTATCGCAAGACGAATGATAAGTCATATCTTAAGGATGCGATAGCCTACGGCCACCAAGAGCCTACTACCCCTTGGATGGGCAGCGATACGGCTCGCCATTACCAATGGTATCCGTTTATGAATATCGGGCACTATCGTTTGGCTAGTGAGGCTAAGAATCGTTCTCGGGAGGAGTTTGTTGCCTATTTGAAAAAGGGTATTGATACGGTCTATCAACGTGCTCTACATGGCGAGCCTGTGCAGCAAGCCTTCTTGTATGGTGTGCCATCTATCTGGTGCTCAAACAACCTCACTACGGCCATGTTGACCCAATGTATCTTGTATCGCCAATTGACCAATGACTCTACCTATATCGACATGGAATCTTCTTTGCGCGATTGGCTGTTAGGTTGCAACCCATGGGGCGTGTGCATGATCGTGGAATTGCCTGGAGCCAAGTGTTATCCTACTCAGCCTCACTCGTTTATGATTAGCGAGAGGGTTGGCAATACAACAGGTGGATTGGTGGATGGTCCCGTGTATCAAGGCATCTTCAATAGTCTGCGTGGCGTGAACATGGAAGGCGGTATTAATTATATGCGCTATCAGCCCAATGTGATGGTGTATCATGACTCCACGAATGACTATTCCACCAACGAACCCACGATGGACGGAACAGCATGTTTGATCTTCCCATTCGCTGCTTACGAAGCAGAGGCTGGGTTAAGCAAAAAAGATCCCCTATAGACGTAGCAAGTGCAAGTGTCTTTGTGCTATAAGCAAAAACGAATGCATATAGGTCCTTTATTTTTCAAATAACGGGTCATAATAGTACATCACGCTAAAGAAGTCATAGAGATCCAGTTCTTCTTTCACACTTTTAGGTGCAAGAACTGTTTTGAGGCTTCGGCAGTCATCAAAACACCCCCCGCCCATCTTTTTTACGCTACGAGGTATAGTCAAGTATTCTAAACTCCTGCATTCTTCAAACACAACAGCTCCCAGACTAGTCACTCCCTCCTGCATTTCTATCGACTGCAAGCTAATGCATGCCTTAAAGGCACAATTATCTATTTTCTCTACAGTGCTAGGAAGCACAATAGATTGGATTTTCAAACAGTCGCGAAACGCACTGTTACCTATATGTGTTACGCCTTCAGGGATGACTACCGATTCTAGGTTTTCGCACCACATAAAGGTACCATCCTCAATCTCCGTAACACCTTTCGGTATGACCATTTCACACAACTGAGTACAACGAGAAAAGGCATCAGAACCAATCTTCGTAACACCTTTAGGAATGTCTAATTCGCGCAGTTGATCACAAGCATAAAAGGCACCTTTACCGATCATTGTTACACCATTAGGTATATCTATAGTTTCCAACGAATCACACTCTTCAAAAGCATACTCTCCTATACTAGTAACAGTCTCTGGCAGCTTAATATCGCTTAGCGACGAACAATAAGAAAAGACACCATCGCTGATACTGGTTATGGTAGGAGGAAGCACTACAGAGCGCAGCGATATGCATTTTTTAAAGGCATACCCATCTATATGTTTGATATGCTCAGGTACTACCATACTGGTGATTTTGCTGCCATCATATGCATGCTCACCGATACGATCAATACTAGGATGAATAACAGTATTTTGACAAGTAGAATAAAGACTATTGGTAGCAGTGTGTACAATAGCATTGCATCCATGGCGACTGTCATACACAGGATTAGCCTTATCCACATGCATACTAACTAGGTTATGGCAAGCGCTAAAAGCTGAAGGGCCTATACTAACCACCGAAGCAGGTATGTATAACTTTTCCAGCGAACTACAATTACTAAATGCGTGATGGTCTATAGTTTCCAACTTTTCGGGCAACTCAATAGAGCGCAATGATACACACGATTCGAAAGCACCATTTGCGATATAGCTTAAATCGCTTGGCAAGAGCAAACTATGCAATGATCTACAGCCCGAAAAGGCATCCGAACCGATGGTATCTAAATGTTGTGGCCAATCAACATGCTTGAGTGACGAACAACCCAAAAAAGCCGAATAGTTGATTGTTGTTACTCCGTTTGGTATATGAATACTTGTTAAAGCCAAGCAACGTTCAAATAGACGAGGTGCTATATGCGTCAAATCCTCAGGCAACATTACTTCGGAAAGCGATGAGCATTCGCTAAACGCCGCATAATCAAGTTGTTCTACCATTTGCGGAATATGTATATAACGTAGATTTTTACAACCGCTAAAAGCAATTTCACCTATTGAAATCAAACTATCAGGTAGAATAATAGTTTCCAATGCTTCACAATCTCGAAAGGCAGCTCTATTTATATGCGTAACACTATTGGGGAGATACACATAGCGAAGATATTTATTGCGATAAAAGCACTCTTCAGGAATTACCTTTACTCCTTCAGGAATAACAATAGAGTCTATACGCGTATAAGAAAAAGCATGATATCCGATGCTTTGCACACTGGAAGGTATGGTAATAGATTCTAGGTTTACATCAAACGCATAGTCCTCAATGTGCACCACATGGAATCCAAGCCCTTTATGCGTAACACTAGCAGGGATATCTACATTTTGAGGGAATAAAACGCGAATTAAAGATTGCTCTTTAGCTTTGACAGCCACACTATTGTCATTGATTATGCGGTAAATCAAATTGTCTTGTTCGAAAGTCTGATTATACAGTTCAGATTGGCTATCAACTTCTATAGAGGCTGGTCCTACAGGCTCTACAGTTTTCTTTGCTCGGCTACATGCCGCTAGTAAGATAACTAACGCAGCTAGCCAAATGACTTTGCTATTCTTTTTCATATCTTCTTATAGTTTCTCCATCAAACTAGTCACAAGAAGCGGCAATAGAGAACTCAACTTAGAACAAACCCACTAGATCATACTACCAACTCATCACCGTCTTCAAATTTTTCTGCTGCAAAGGTACTGCTTTTTTTTGATATATGCAAACCATATTAATAAAAAACATCAAACGCCTAACTACTCATGCTTGACATTCCCATTTGCAGTGTACAAAGCAGAAGCCAAGTCTCCCCCGAACCTTTTACCTCTAACCTATAACCCCTAGCAAAATCTCCTGAAAAATGCGCTCTTTGCGCATTTTTCTTGCATATATTCCTTTTTGTACTTCGAGTACACCCTACCCTCGAAGCTACAGTAAAAAATGTAGCCTATGGCAACAAAAACGAGTTTTTCTTGCATATCTGCGATTTTTTTTGTACCTTTGCAGCGCAAAGGTATTTGCACTATGACAAACCAAGGTAATGACATACTTATCACTGGCGCACGCGTACATAATCTAAAGAATGTGGATGTGCGTATCCCGCGAGACAAACTCGTGGTCATTACTGGTCTATCTGGTAGTGGTAAATCATCACTTGCCTTTGATACCATTTTTGCCGAAGGACAACGCCGATATATGGAGACCTTTTCCTCCTATGCACGCGGATACATTGGAACGATGCAACGCCCCGATGTGGATAAGATTACAGGCCTCTCGCCGGTTATCAGCATTGACCAAAAGACAACTTCTCGCAATCCTCGTTCTACCGTAGGTACCGTAACCGAAGTGTATGACTACCTTCGACTACTTTTTGCACGCGCTGCGGACGCGTACTCTTACGCCTCTGGCGAGAAGATGGTGCAGTACACCGATGATCAAATCATTGACCTTATTCTCAAAGATTATACGGGTCAAAAAGTACTCGTGCTTGCCCCAACGGTCAATAACCGTAAAGGACACTACAAAGAACTCTTTGAGACTATTCGCCGTAAGGGCTATTTGCATGTGCGTGTAGATGGCGAAGTGATGGAAATCACGCCAGGTATGAAGCTCGACCGCTACAAGAACCACACCGTCGAAGTCGTTGTAGATCGCCTCAAATTAAAAAGCGAAAGCGAAGAAGACCTCAAACGCCTTCGCGCTACCGTGGACAAAGCCATGACACAAGGCGATGGCGTGATGGCTATTTCTATAGCCAATAGCCAATTGCCAATCCGCTATTTTTCTCGCCATCTTATGTGTCCTACTACGGGCATGAGTTATGCTGAGCCCGCACCGCATACCTTCTCCTTCAACTCGCCACAGGGGTGGTGCCCTACCTGTAGGGGACTGGGAAGGGTGAAAGGCGATGAGGCGAAAAGGCAATTAGGCGAGGAGGAATTGGATAATATCATCAAAGATGATGAAAACTGGTACACACGCATGTTGGCGTATGTGCAGCAGGAAGAAGACGAAAAGGAGGAGAAAGAGGAGTGGGTGGTTTGTCCTGCCTGCCAAGGGCAACGACTTAGTCGCGAAGCACTAAGCTTCCGCATAGCAGATAAGAATATTGCTGAATTGTCGGCAATGGACATCACTGATTTGCGTGCATGGCTGATGAATGTCCCTGCCCGTCTAACCAACAAGCAGCGAGCTATTGCTGAACCCATCATCAAAGAGATTATCTCTCGCCTCGGCTTTATGCTCAGTGTGGGACTATCATACTTATCCCTCTCGCGCTCATCTGACAGCCTATCTGGTGGCGAAAACCAACGCATTCGTTTGGCTACACAAGTGGGCAGTAAGTTGGTCAATGTCCTCTATATTCTTGACGAACCAAGTATCGGTTTGCACCAACGCGATAATCAACGTCTCATTGATTCGCTCAAGCAACTGCGCGATATGGGCAACTCGGTCATTGTTGTAGAGCATGACGAGGATATGATGCGTCAAGCGGATTATATTATTGATATAGGTCCCAAAGCTGGTCGTTTGGGTGGGCATATCGTCTTTAGTGGGACGCCAGCCGAACTGCTCAAGTCCGACACGCTTACTGCCAAATACCTCAGTGGCGAACTCTCCGCAACATTAAACAATACTACACAATCCTACACCATACTACACAATTCTACACCCACCCTCGTTCTTCGAGGATGCCGCGGCAACAACCTCAAAGGTGTAGATGTAAGTTTCCCATTGGGGCAAATGATTGCCGTGACGGGTGTGTCGGGTAGTGGTAAATCCACTTTGGTAAATCAAACGCTTTACCCAATCCTCAGCCAACACTTCTACCGCAGTTTGCAAACGCCTTTGGCATACGATAGCATAGAGGGCCTCGAACATATTGACAAAGTGATTGGCGTGGACCAGTCGCCTATTGGTCGTACACCGCGCAGCAATCCTGCTACTTATACGGGCGTGTTCACAGATATACGCAACCTCTTTGCCCAGCTACCAGAGAGTAAGATTCGCTCGTGGAAAGCAGGTCGCTTCTCGTTTAATAACTCAGGCGGACGATGCGAAGAATGTAGTGGTAATGGCTATAAGACCATACAAATGCACTTCCTGCCCAATGTGTATGTGCCTTGCGAAGTATGTGGCGGAAAACGCTACAACCGCGAGACCTTAGAGGCACGCTTTAAAGGCAAGTCTATAGCCGATGTATTGGATATGACTATCAATCAAGCCGTAGAGTTCTTTGAGAGTCAACCTAATATCTTGAAGAAAATCAAGACTTTGCAAGATGTCGGATTAGGTTATATCAAACTAGGACAATCGTCAACTACGTTATCAGGTGGCGAGAGCCAGCGCGTGAAACTAGCGACAGAATTGGCTCGTCCCAGTACAGGAAAGACTTTGTATATTCTTGACGAACCAACTACAGGCCTGCACTTTGAAGATGTGCGTGTATTGATGGGAGTACTCAGACAGTTAGTGGACAAAGGCAATACGGTAATCATCATTGAGCACAACCCCGATGTCATTCGTTCGTGTGACTATATCGTGGACATGGGACCTGATGGCGGTCGCGATGGTGGCACTGTAGTCGCTACTGGCACAGTGGAAGAAATACGAGAAAACAAAAATAGCATAACGGGAAGGTATATTTAGACTTTAGAGATTATGGATGCATTATTGATACTAACTATAGTAATTGGCATCATTTGGTTTGTACCAATCGTATGCCGCAAGATACATGTGCCAAGCATTGTAGGATTTATTTTGGCAGGTATTGTAATAGGTCCATCTGTACTAAATATTGTAGCAGAAGGTCCTACTATCAAACTTCTTGGTTCATTAGGTATGCTGTATATCATGTTTCAGTCGGGTAGTGAGATTGATATTAATGATTTTAAGCAATACAAATACCGCTCCCTCTTCTTTGGTTTGTGTACATTCTTTATTCCACTGCTCTTGGGTGTCGTGACTAGTCGCTATTTATTGAATTTCGATTGGACATCTAGTTTGCTTTTGGGTGCTATGTACGGTAGCCATACACTGATGACCTATCCTATTGTTAGTCGTTATGGCGTACAGAAAAATGTAGCTGTCAATATCACCGCAGGTGCCACCATGTGGGCTATCACGCTATCACTTATCGTGCTAGCGGTAGTGGAGCAATGGAATGATACAGCACAAACGATAATGGATTATGTCCTACAATTGGCTATTTTAGCACTATTCCTCTTGAGCGTGATATGGCTATTCCCTCGCTTCGCTCGCATGTTCTTCAAGCGTTATCGTGAACCTATCTCAGAGTTTATGGTAGTGATGCTAATGCTTGTGGGTAGTGCATTGTTGGCGGAGTTGGCAGGACTTGAAGGTATCCTAGGTGCATTCCTTTGTGGCGTTTCGCTCAACCGCTTACTGCCTAATCGCTCATCATTGATGGCGAGAATCAATTTTATGGGTAATAGTGTCTTTGTGCCACTCTTCTTGGTCAGTGTAGGTTTGATGATTAATATAGAATCCTTTTGGAACAGTTGGACCACAGTGATAATTGCTAGTGTGATGATTGTCACCAAATTGGTGGGCAAAAGTATAGCGGCATGGATAGCACAAGGCATATTCCGTTTCTCCAAACACGAACGCCAACTGATTTTTGGCCTTTCGCATGCTACGGCAGCAGGTACTTTGGCAATCGTGACTATTGCCTATCAGATGGGTATCGTATCTTCAGAAGTGTTGAACGCTGCGGTGTTGATGATCTTGGTACTCTGCACCACAGCAAGTTTTATCACCGAACATGCTGCCAAGGAGTTGGCATTGCAGGAGAGTGCCAAACTAGAGGCTTACCACGAAGATGACTATTGGTTATTGACCTCAGTAGGTGACGACTTGCGTCCTGCTATGCGTGAGATAGGTGAGATGGCTTCGCTGGATAATATTGAGATTAAGCAGTCAGCCGACTGGAAGGATGTCTCGGATATGGTAGAACACACGAGCAAGTCGGTGATTGTCTATCACGAGGCGCAACCTATCAACACCATCAATCGCCTTGTGGTGGCAGTTCCACGCTATGCCGAGAAGGAGCGCGACTTTATCACATGCTTTGGTCTGGTGCGTCGTCTGTCGGGTGAGTTGGGAGCAAAGGTGGTCTTCTATGCACATCCAGATACGCAAGTGGCATTGCAAGCCATGTGTCGTCGTCCTGGTAAATACTTGCGTGCTGCCTTCCGCAATATGGACGGTTGGGAAGAGGTGGGCATCATCTCGCAGACCATTATAGATAATGATATGCTGGTGCTCTTGTCATCGCGTAAGTCCACAGCCAGTTACAACCCTCTTTTCGAGGAAATTCCTACCATGTTGACTGAGCATTTTACTAGCTTCAGTTCGATGGTTGTTTACCCAGAGCAGTTGACGGGAGAGCCTGATATGGATACATTGCTCATGGAGATACCTCCTGCCAGCAAGACATGGTCAATGATCTCACGTGTGAAACGATGGGTAAAGAAATATATATTTAGATTAACTGATGAGAAGTAAGCTACATGCCATAGCGCAGACTTTTGTAGAGCAAGTCGGCAGCGATTTGCAACGCTACACCTTTGTCTTTCCCAATCATCGTGCAGGCTTGTTCTTCCGCAAATACTTGTCGCAGTATGTGGACAAACCCATGTTTGCTCCTCGTGTGATGAGTATCAATGAGTGCTTTGCGGAGTTGTCTGATTTGCTAGTGGCTGACCAACTGACGCTGTTGCTGCGCCTGTATAGCGAATATCGATGTGTGAAACCAGATGCTGAGTCCCTAGACCAATTCCTCTACTGGGGGAAGATGATGTTGGCGGATTTCTCGGAGATAGACAATCATTTAGTGCCGCATGTAGAGGCATTGTTTGCGTCGGTAAAGGATTTGCATACCATTGATGAGCGATTCCAATATCTCACCGATAACCAACGGCAAGCGCTGGCGCGCTTTTGGAAAGAATTTCAAGACTCCGACAAGCATCATCCCAATGTGGAGATGCATCAGCGATTCTTGCATACTTGGGATCTACTTTATCCGCTCTATACTGCTTTGCGCCAGAACCTGCTCCGCGATGGTTTGGCATACGAGGGAATGTTGCATCGCGAGGTGCTTGACCATTGGCTGGAGATTCCTCAGGAGCGTTTTCGCGAGCAGTATGTCTTCTTGGGATTCAATGCTTTGACCGCATCCGAGCGCGAACTGATGCTTCGTTTGCAGGAGATGGGTAGAGCGGATTTCTATTTCGACTACGATAGTCCATATCTGCGCGATCCTCAGAACAAGGCATCGCTATTTATGGAGGAGAATCTGCGCCTATTCCAATCTCGATTCTCGATTCCCGACTCCCGATTCCAGACTCCCGATTCCAGATTCCTGACTCCCGATATCACCCTCGTCTCTGTGCCATCCACGGTGGGTGAAGTGCATGAGGTGAGTCGTATCTTGTCGGAGATCATCCCCGATGATTGTCCCGATTTGACGCGTACGGCTGTGGTGTTGCCTGATGAGCAGTTGCTGGTGCCTTTGTTGAATGTCTTTCCTGAATCGGTGAAGAAGATCAATGTCACGATGGGCTATCCTTTGCGTGCTACTTCGGTGTATATGCCTGTGGCTTATCCTGAGCAATTCTTGCAACCTATGCCCGAAATGCCTGCGGATTTCCTTGCTCAGATGCGTGAGTATTTGCTCTCGCAACTGCATGCCAACACTTCAGAGGCGATATACCAATTAACTAAGGTACTTGACCGATTAGAAACGGCTTTGTCTGCCTATCCGCAGATCGCGTTTACGGTGGCTGATATGCAACAGCTACTGAAGATGCTTACCCTAGAAACGACCATCCCTTATGAAGGTGAACCCCTTGACGGACTGCAAGTAATGGGTGTGCTGGAGACACGCGCATTGGATTTTGATAATATCATCATTACGGATTTCAACGATGACCTTTATCCTGGCCGATCACGAGGCAATAGCTTCATTCCATATGTCTTACGGGTGGGATTTGATATGCCTACGCCCGATCGCCAGAATGCTATCTTTGCCTACAATTTCTACCGCATGCTATCCTATGCTAAAAAGGTGTGGCTGATTGCTAACTCTACGGCGGATGACCAACATTCGGGTGAGGTGTCGCGTTATTTCTATCAGATGATGTGGCAATATAATGTTGACATCCATCATACGGTAGTTGCTTACTCGCTCAACGCGGATGTGGTAGCCACCGAATGCATGCCTATCCCGAAGGATCAACGTGTACAGGAACTGCAACATTTCTCAGCTTCGGCTCTGACGGAATACCTAGATTGTCCTAAGAAATTCTACTATAAACATATCGAACGTGTCAAAGAACCACCCGTCGATGAAACGGTTTCGGTATCAGATGCCACTTTGGGCAATGTGTTGCACGAGATCATGCAGCAGCTATATCTGCCCTTCAAAGGTAAATACATCACATCGTCCATTATTGCCGATTTACTATCTAAAATCAACGACGATAGTTTCTGGTGTTCCTTGCCCGCATTGCAAAAACTAGGTGGTGATATGTTGGCAGAACGCGTAGTGAGAACCTATGTGAACAATGTGCTTAACTATGACTATGTGCATGCACCATTCTGCATCTTGTATGCCGAAGAACCTATGCGTGTAGCATGGTCGAATAATGTGACTATTGTTGGTAAGGTAGATCGTGTGGATTGTAAGGCGGATCTAGTACGCGTAATTGATTACAAGACTGGGTCCAAAGATCTGGCGTTCAGCTCAATGAAAGATGTCTTTGGCGTGGTGGAACCAGCAGAAGATGGCTCTTTCCCTGTGCGCAAGCGTGGGCAAGCACATATCTTGCAGACATTATTGTACTGCTGGGTCTTGTCTGAGCAATATCCTAATATCGCACCATACATATATTCGGTCCGTCGTCTTACGGATACCGATGCAGCTACCTATATACATGCCAAGACGAGTGAGGAACCGTTGATCTTTGACGCTGCACTCAAGCACGACTTTGTCGAAGAAATGAATTTGCTCATTAAGGAGATTCGTGATCCAGACATACCATTCATGCCCTGCACGGATGACCAATCGTGTAAATATTGTGCATTTACTTCTCTGTGTGGAAGACAAGTAACAAAGTAGTAGGAGAATGTAAAGCGAAAAATACAAAATACAAATGTATTTGTATATTCCAAAAAAAAATAGTACTTTTGCGGCGGAAACTGAAAAGTGAGAGGTAAAACTTTTTTAAATATATACAATTATGACAATGACTAAAAGCCCTTTGCAAATTGCTCGTGCTGCGTATCAACCTAAGATGCCAGTGGCCTTGCAAGGAAATGTAAGCCTCAAAGAAGGCGCAAAAACGCAATCTGTAGCGGATCAAGAGGAGATTCAAAAGCTCTTCCCTAACACCTACGGTATGCCTGTAATCGAGTTTGAACCTGCTGATGAGGCTGCTGCCGTAGAAGCATTCAATGTAGGTGTCATCCTTTCTGGTGGTCAAGCTCCTGGTGGTCACAATGTGATCTGCGGTTTGTTTGACGCACTCAAGCGTATCAATCCAGCTAACAAACTCTATGGCTTCCTCGGTGGTCCTAGCGGTTTGGTAGATGGTAAGTATGCAGAACTCACTGCTCCTGTGATTGATGAGTATCGCAATACGGGTGGTTTTGATATTATCGGTTCTGGTCGTACCAAACTCGAGGAGACATGGCAATTCGACAATGGTATCAAGGTGTGCCAAGAGTTGGGTATCAAGGCTATTGTCATCATCGGTGGTGATGACTCTAACACCAACGCATGCGTACTCGCTGAGTACTACCTGCAAAAGAATTGTGGTATCCAAGTAATCGGCTGCCCAAAGACTATTGACGGCGACCTCAAGAACGAGATGATTGAGACCTCTTTCGGTTTCGACACCGCTTGCAAGACTTTTGCGGAATTGATTGGTAACATCCAACGCGACGCTAACTCTGCTAAGAAATACTGGCACTTCATCCGCCTCATGGGTCGTAGTGCAAGCCATATCGCATTGGAGTGCGCATTGCAAGCGCAACCAAACGTGTGCCTTATCTCTGAGGAAGTAGAGGCGAAGGCGATGACTCTCAACGAGGTAGTAGAGCAAATCGTAGAGGTGATTGTAGAGCGTGCTAATGCGGGACTCAACTTCGGTACTATCCTCATCCCAGAGGGCCTCATTGAGTTTATCCCAGCTATGCGTGTGCTTATCCAAGAACTCAACGACATGCTCGCTGAGAACGAGGAGTTTGCTGCTCTTGAGGGCGACGACGCTAAACGCGAGTATGTGAAGTCAATGCTCAGTCCTGCTTCATGCGAACTCTATCGCAGTCTACCAAAGGGTATTGCTAAGCAATTGACACTTGATCGTGACCCTCACGGCAATGTGATGGTTAGCCAAATCGAGACCGAGAAACTGCTCATCGAGATGGTACAAAAGCGCTTGGCTCAACTCAAAGCTGCGGGTACCTACAAGGGCAAATTCTCTGCGCTCAACCACTTCTTCGGTTACGAAGGTCGCTGCGCAATGCCATCTAACTTCGATGCAGACTACTGCTATAGCCTCGGTAACACCGCTGCTCACCTCATCGCAGCTGGTAAGACGGGCTATATGGCACTCGTGAAGAATCTCACCAAGCCTGCTACCGAGTGGGTGGCTGGTGGTGTGCCTGTGACCATGATGATGAATATGGAGCGTCGCCACGGTAAGATGAAACCTGTGATCCAAAAGGCATTGGTTGACCTCAATGGTGCGCCATTCAAGTACTTGGCTGCTCACCGTGCTGATTGGGCTGACCCACAACTCAGCTATATCTATCCTGGTCCAATCCAATACTACGGACCAAGTGAGGTGTGCGACCAACCAACTCGCACATTGATGCTGGAGCAAGCGTGAAAAAACTAGCATTGCTAATACTATTGATGGTTTCGGGTATGTGCAGAGCGCAGTACTCGAACCATCAGTTGTATCAGGCGTATCTGAATCAGGATGTGAGTTTGTGGGGGGAGTATATTGCTTCGGCTCAGTGGGACAGTATGTCGGTGGAGGAGCAGAAGCAGTTGCTCAACTACGAATATGGCTATACGGCTGTGGCATTAGGGCAAGACACGGTAGATGCTACAGCGATGCTTACACGCTATGAGCAACATCTGGAGGCACTCAAGTCACAATTGTCGGAGGCACGGTATTATGCCTATTTGACCAGTGTTTATACCTATAAGATGGCACTGGATAAGGTGCATTTCATGAGTCATGCGAAGCAGCTGTTTGCTAGTATCAAGCGGGCTGCGGACTTGGATAGCGAAGATGCCTTTGTCATGGCGATGATGGGGAATGTGGAGTTCTATAACCCCTTTGGCAGCAAGAAGAAGGCATTGGAATATTTGGAAAAAGCAGATAGTTTGTACCGCCTTTCGGCTGTGGAGTATGAGCAGTGGAATCATCATGCGGTTAGAATGACGATAGAGCAGTGCAAAGAGAAATTGAATAAGTAATTATGCGACTGATAAAGAATCCGTGGATAGGAGCAGAGGGTTATCATTGTTTTGGTTGTTGTCCAGATAATCCTTTTGGTTTGCAGATGAAGTTTTATGAGGAGGGTGATGATGTGGTATGCCTATGGCATCCATCGGCTCGCTATCAATCGTGGGATAACACGCTGCATGGTGGCGTACAGTCGGTGCTATTGGATGAGGTATGCGGTTGGGTAGTCTTTCATAAGTTGCAGGCGTCGGGTGTGACGGCTAAGATGGAGACGCGTTTTCGCAAACCTGTAGTGATACGCCAGAAATATATAGAATTGCGTGCGCGCTTGCGTGAGATGAAGCGCAATATAGCCATTGTAGATGGCGAGATTAGAAGTGCAGAGGGGGAGATCTTGGTGGAATGTACCTGCACCTATTTTACATTTGATGCGGCACACGCACCTGAGGGGGTGCCTTACCGCCCAACAGAACTAATCGGGGAAGAAGTGACAAGGGAGGATGTTCTGAATGAATTTAAAAATTAATTAACGCGAAGCACACAACGCAAAGCAGACAACGTCGCAAAGCGACAGATAACGCGAAGCAGAAAACGTGAGCATAGCGAACAGAAAAATTATGAAACATCATTTTTTACATTATATGGATCAGGTAATCCATAATCGTTGGCGCGATGTCGCCTTCGTGGATTACGGAGAGAAAAATCAATACACCCATGGCGAGGTGGCTCAACAAGTACGGCGCTTTCATAAGCTCTTTCGGGCTTTGGGCATACAACAGGGTGATAAGATTGCTATCGCCTCACGCAACTGCTCCAACTGGGTGGTTAGTTATATGGCGATCTTGTCGTATAAGGCAGTGGCAGTGACGCTGCTGCAAGACTTCAAAGCCGAAGACTTGGCACGACTCATCGAGCACTCCGATGCGAAGATGCTTATCGTGGGCCCTTATGTGTGGCGTGAGTTGCAACACCAACAATTGCCCGAACTAGATGCTATCATGTCGATGGACGACTATTCGTTTATCCATCTGGCAGAGGCATACCAGGGTAGGGTGGAAGGCATCCTGAATGAGCCATCTACGCTGACCGAAAGCAGCTTCTTCTCGCTCTTGCAGGACGGAGAGATAGAACTAGATTCGCTGGCTCTTATCAATTACACTTCGGGCTCTACGGGTTCGCCTAAGGGCGTGATGGTCAGTCATCGTTCGCTGAGCAACAATGTGGAGAATGGCTTGTATATCTTGCCTGTAGAACCAGGACAACGCGTGGTGAGTATGTTGCCATTGGCGCATATGTTTGGTCAGTTGGCGGACTTCCTCTATCCATTCAGTGCGGGTGCAACCATCTACTATCTCACTAAGGCGCCCACACCTAGTATCCTCTTGAAGGCGATGGCGGATGTGCATCCATATCTGGTAGCTGCAGTACCATTGGTGATTGAGAAGATTCACAAGAAGAAACTGGATCCACTATTGTCCAAACCTGTGCTGAAGTTCGGCTGGTACACTCCAGGTGTGATGAATATTATTCGCGGACACGTCAAGAAATCGTTGGTCAAGGCTTTTGGCGGCAATGTGCGCTATTTCCTCTGTGGCGGTGCTGCAATGAATCCTGTGGTGGAGAAGTGCCTTTTGGATGTGAATTTCCCATTGACTATCGGTTTTGGTATGACGGAGTGTGGTCCTCTGGTCAGCGGTTTGCCCCCTAAGTACTTCAAGCGTCGCAGTTGCGGTGCGCCTGTGCCTGGTATGGAGGCAAAGATTGATAACCCCAACGAGAAAGGCGAAGGTGAGATATTGGTTCGTGGCGAGAACGTGATGATGGGCTATTACAAGAATGAGGAGGCTACCAAGGCGGCTTTCACCGAAGATGGCTGGCTCAGAACGGGCGACTTGGGCTATATGGATAAGAAGCAGAATATCTTTATCCGTGGTCGTATCAAGTCGATGTTCCTCGGTGCGAGTGGTCAGAACATCTATCCTGAGGAGATCGAGGACAAACTGAACAACCAAACAGGTGTCGCAGAGAGTATTGTGGTAGAGCGTGAGGGCAAGTTGATTGGTCTGGTTTTCCCCGATGAGGAGCAGACCAAGGGCTTTTCTATCGCTGAGATTAATAAGATGATGAAGGAGAACCTCAAGAAGTTGAATGATCTGCTGCCGTCCTATTCGCGTGTCCACGACATTGAGGTCAAGGACGAGCCATTCGAGAAAACCCCGAAGAAGAGCATCAAGAGGTTCTTGTATAAGTGATGAATAAAAACTAAAATTGAAATCTCACCTCATTAAACTGGGGTGAGATTTTTTTGTGATAAAAATCAATCCTCGAATTGTCTCGAATTGCCAACCAAATTGACGCTTATTGTCATTATATAAATCTTCCCCTTTCCCCTTTCCGTTTTCACTTTTCCCCTCTCCGTTTTCCGTTTTCACTGCATCGCTTGGAGTTTGTCTTCCATTTGTAGCCATTCGTCTCGTAGGCGGGCGGCAGTGTCGAAGTCGAGGTTCTTGGCCGCTGCTAACATTGCGCGGCGCTGCTTCTCGCTAGCTTTCTCCAGCTCCTTCTTGGTATATTGCTGCCATGGTGCTGATTGCCATGCATCGTGGATTTTCTTTTCTAGTTCGGCTTTCTCGGCTTGCTCACGGCGCATGAGGGCAATGAGCGGAGAGGACTCTATCGCTTTCTTCAGCGCCGTAGGTGTGATGCCATGTTGCTGGTTATAGGCGATCTGCTTCTGACGACGACGGTTGGTCTCAGCCATCGTTTTTTGCATGGACGGAGTGATCTTATCTCCATACAAGATGACCTTACCGTGAGGGTGTCGTGCTGCTCGTCCTGCGGTCTGAGTGAGCGAACGATGGTCGCGTAGGAAGCCCTCTTTGTCGGCATCAAGTATGGCTACAAGACTGACTTCGGGTAGGTCTAGTCCCTCTCGCAGGAGGTTGACACCTACAAGGACATCGTACAAGCCCTTGCGCAAGTCTTCCATGATCTGGATACGGTCGAGGGTGTCCACCTCGGAGTGGATATAGGCGGAGCGTATGCCGTATCGGCGTAGGTAATCGTCCATCTCCTCTGCCATACGTTTGGTGAGTGTGGTGATGAGTACACGCTCCTCTTGCTTGACGCGCAGGCGTATCTCCTCCATGAGGTCATCGACCTGATGAAGGGTAGGGCGCACCTCTATCTCTGGGTCAAGCAGACCCGTAGGGCGGATGAGTTGATCGACAAAGACACCATTGCTGCGCTGGAGTTCGTAGTCGGCAGGAGTAGCCGAGACGTAGATAGTTTGCCCCGTTTTTGCCTCAAACTCCTCGAAGGTGAGTGGTCGGTTGTCGCGAGCAGCAGGCAATCGGAAACCGTATTGCACGAGGTTGTTCTTGCGTGCTCGGTCGCCTCCGTACATGGCATGGATCTGCGGAACGGTGACGTGGCTTTCGTCGATGACCAGCAGCATATCGCTGGGGAAATAGTCGAGCAAGCAATAGGGAGGTGTACCCTCGTCGCGTCCGTCGAAATAGCGGCTATAGTTCTCGATGCCAGAGCAGTAGCCTAATTCCTGAATCATCTCTAGGTCGTACTTGACGCGTTCCTCGATGCGTTTGGCGTAGAGGGGTTCGCCGATGTCGTGGAAATACTGCACTTGGTTGGCAAGGTCGAGGCGAATTTGCGAAATAGCCTGGGCTTGTTTGTCGGGATTGGTGCAGAAGATCGTGGCGGGGTAGATGTTGTAGCTGTCGAACTCCTCGATGACCTGATTGGTGGCAGGGTCAAGGGTCATGATAGCATCCACTTCGTTGCCAAAGAACTCGATACGCAGGATATAGTCGGCATAAGCAAGGGCAATATCAACCGTATCACCCTTGACGCGAAACTTACCGCGAGTGAGTTCATTATCGTTGCGCACGTACTGCGAGTCAACCAATGCACGCAAAAACTCTTCCACCCTGAAACTTTGAGCCTTTGCAACGCTTATGCACGATTGGCTGAAGTCTTGCGGGTTACCGATGCCATATAGGCAACTGACGGAACTAACCACAATCACATCTTTTCTGCCGCTGAGTAGGGCAGAGATAGCACTGAGACGTAGGCGGTCGATCTCCTCGTTGATACTCAGGTCCTTCTCAATATACGTGTCAGTTGTAGGGATATAGGCCTCGGGCTGGTAGTAATCGTAGTAGGATACGAAATACTCAACAGCATTACTAGGGAAGAATTGCCGCATCTCGCTATAGAGTTGCGCAGCGAGGGTCTTGTTATGGCTAAGGATGAGGGTAGGACGGTTGACTTCTGCAATAACATTAGCAATAGTAAACGTCTTACCTGAGCCCGTTACGCCCAGTAATGTTTGCGCCTCAGCCCCACGCCGAAGTCCATCCAGCAGTTGTTGGATGGCTTCGGGTTGGTCGCCCGTGGGACGATATGGTGAGTTGAGGGTGAACATTTTGTGTGTTGTGTAGTATTGAGTAGCGGTTGAGTAGTGTTGAGTAGCGGTTGTACAATTCTACTCCATTCTACTCCATTCTACTCAGCGCACAGCGCTACTACTCTATTCTAACAGGGCGTCAGCCCGATTTAATGTACCATCAGTTTGCCAGATGCGATGCGGCGTTTATCGTTCTCGAAGAAGACATAGAAGAAGATTTGATCCTTCTCTGGCAAGGTAAACTGGGTGGTATGGTTGTATACGTCCAATAGTCGGTCCGTACCATCCGCATTCGTGCCGATGACAGCATCATTCTGATTGGTTTCTCCAATCTTAGAATGGAAGATCAAATGTCCCTCAAGGTCATACACACCAATGGATACATTCTTTCGCAAAGTAGCAGCCGCGAAGTCCATACCTCCGATGTGCTTGATGAGAACATCGTGTGCGCTAGGTGTACGCGCTGCATCTACCGTGGAAGTCACGAAGAAGATCGTATAAACGCGTTCGGATCCATCTTCCGCCGTAGCATAGATATAGAATGGTTCGTTAGCCATGTACATGGAGTAGTCCACCGTGGTGGAAGAATCCTCTGGTATAGCCTCGATGGTAGGTTGTGCATCTACGATGAAGTAGGTGTACTGGAGCACATCAGGGTCGAAATCACGTATGAGTGTACCATCGATATTGATAGCCATGAGTCGATTATTTTGGCTGAGCAGAATAGTCTGTGTGATGGTGTAGATGCGCGAAGTGGTACCGTCCTCAGCGGTGACGATGATAGTGAAGTTATAGCCGTCGCTGGTGATGAGGACGTTGGCATTGACGTCGTTGGCAATAGCCTGGATGGCCTGCTCTGTGATAAGTACCGTGGAATCGGATCCAACAGGATAGGTGATCTGGTAATCGAGTGTATCAGAATGGAATCCCTGTAGCGCTTCGCCATTGATAAGGATGGATTGCAAGCTACAATCGTTGTTGAGCGCCACGGTGACGAAGACGTCGTATTGCATGGAAGTCTCCTCGTCAGGCGCGATGACGATAAAGCTGTAGCATGTGACAGTTTGTCCATTCTCGTTGACGGATGTGATAGTATCCACGTTGATGACCTGCCCCGCGATGCCCGCTTCGTAGGTGAACGTAGGCAAGGTGGTAGTGCCGTATGGTAGGGTAACACGGTACTCCATGGAATCAGGACGGAAGCCGTCGATGAGTGTGCCGTCTTGGTAGATACCAGTGAGGAGGGCGTAGGAAGACTGCTGATAAACGAAGATGATGGTGTAGGTATCGGTATAGAGCAAGTCTTCGGCAATGACGTCGATGATAGTGGTATCTCCGTGTGTGATGGAGATCTGCTGTGTAGGTTCGGCCGGTGTGGCAAGTACAGAAGGTTTAGTTTGCCCATAAGGCACCTGAACACGATAGGTATGAATAGCAGGATCGAACTCCGCCATCGGTTCACCATTGAGGTAGATATTCATCAGGTCCGTGTTGGTAGAAAGCACCTTGCTGAATAGGAAGTAGATGGTGTATGTGCGTGTGTGTCCATCTTGTGCGAGTACCTGCAATGTGGTTTTCCAACCAATTTGTTGCCCGTTGATAGTATGTGGCACGGTGGTAGGTGTGACGAGCTGATAGCTGTCGCCTTCTACCCATGTGACATTAGGCGCGAGTGAGTCGCCCGGTGCGAGGTAGATGTGGTATTCGTTGGTGTTAGGCATGAATCCCTCGAGTGTGTCAGCACCGTGGTAGATGGTTTGCAGAGTATCAACAGAGGATAGTAGAATCTCGTAGGAAACGGTGTAAACATTCTTCTTTCCTGATCCAGCAACGACCTCTAGTTGAGTGATCTGCTTGGTAGGTGAGTCGAGTATCAAGCTCGGAGTGACGGTCTGCCACATGTCTGCTTCCAGCCATGAGAGAGTAGGGAAGTACTCGGTACCGATAGGCAAGGTGTATGCATAGTAGAACGAGTCGGGCTGGAACTGGTCGATGATCATGCCATCCTCGTAGATAGCGATGAGGGTGTCTGCATCGGAATATGTGCGTTGGAAGGCTAAGAGGTACTGCTGTACGGTGCCATCCTCTGCAGTGACGAAAATAGTATGTTGTAGCGGTGCCGTGATGGAATCAAGAATGGTCTGCGTGCTCTCTTGTGGGATAACGGAGATCTTAGGCATAGTGTCCTGACCTATTGGCAGATCAATGAAATAGTTGAACTGAGTAGGCGCAAATCCAGGTAGCGAGTCGGATTCTAGGTAGATCATATCGAGCAGTGCGTTGCTGGATTTAGGCACCACGAAACGCAAGATATAGATATTGGTAGATACCTTGTCAGGTGCGGTGACGTGTATCTCGACGTTCTGTCCATTGATGATGATATCCACGGTTTGACCTTCGGAGTTGAGCAACGCGTTGACTTGTGGTATGAAAGATCCCGCAGGCAAGTAAATGGTGTAACGCTGTTGCATAGGTGAGAAGTCCAGATCAGGGTTGATGGTAGTATGGAAGGCGTTGAAAGCCATACCATCAAGCAAGATGTTGGACAGAGTGACATCGGATGAAACCATCTCTTGGTAGATCTCAACGACGTAGTCAGCGGTGGTAGTACCATCTTGTGCAGTGACGTGGATAGTCTGCGAGTATTGGTCTTGGGTCGTTGTCACGGTTTGGAAGTTATCGTTGGATGACCATGTGAGTGTGACGTTGTCGTCATTCGTCTTGACCGAATAGTAGCGACGATGGCTATCGAAATGCTCGATAGGTACACCATTGATAGCAATACCTGTGAGTGAAGCACAGTGGCTAGGTTCGGCATCGAATTGCAATTGGTAAACCGTTTGCTGTGCTCCATCCTCGGATGTGACTACAATATTGGTTGCAGCTCCTAATCCTCCGTGCTCAATAGTGGCTTGTTGGCGAGGTGCACCGAGGACATACTGGATGCTAGGCATAGTAGGCTCTACGGCTTTGTACGCTCCCGTAGGAATGACGATGTTGTATGTCAGGCTATCCGCACGGAAACCTGCTAGTGGCTTGCCGTCGAGCAAGATGGCTTGCAGGTACTTCATGTCGCTGAGGTCAGGAACAATAGCCAAAGTGTATGGCTTGCCTACTGTGCCGTCTTCAGCGGTGACAACATAAGTATAGATAGTAGTGTCGCCTTGTACGGTAGATGTGACATCCAACTTGCTAGCCATTTCGTTAGCCACAGCATGAATATGTACAGGGTTATCGGTGCGATATACATAGTTGTAGATCTGCTCGTTGAAGTCGCTGTATAGGGTGCTGTCGATATAGATGGCCTTGAGGAAGGTGTTATCTGACAGACTGGTTGATGGTGCAATACGGTAGGTGTGTTGCTCATCGCCATATACCTGCCATTCCATGTAGTTAGCCGTTTGTACAAATACCACCGAGTCGGAGTCGTAAGCACGTTTGAAGGCAACGCGTTCAGGTAGTTCGACTTGGTAGTTATAGGTATCGCTGCTGAATCCTTGTAGGGACACGCTATTGACCTCTATGTCGGCAAGTTGAGCGGTGGTGGTAACGACAGGTTTGTCTAGGTGAATGGTGTAAGTGCCAGTAGCACCGTTTTCCGCAGTGACGTGTAGCACGCCATTGTTGAGGTTGACCGTCTGACCGTCCATCTTCTTGACGAAGGTGATTTCAGGGAGCTTATCGGCTACGATGGTATAATCTGTAATCGCTGGATCAAACACGATACCATTTGCTGTTATGTTGGTAAGTTCAACGTCGTTGGATAATTCGGTGACGAATTGAACGGTGTATGTAGTAGCTGCGCCAGATTCTGGAGTAACGACGATGGTTATGGTGGAGTCGGCGTATGAAGTAGTGATGGTTTGCAGACTGCTAGCAGCCACTGGTTGGAGGTCAGGAAGATGCTTCACCGTGGATGCGAGATGCACGGTGTAATCGGTTTTAGCAGGTGCAAACGAAGATATGGTAGCACCATTGAGGCGCAGGTCGCTCAGGGTGTTCTTGGTGTCGAGAGGGCGTTTGAGCTCTAGTGTGTACTCGGTGCTGGTGCCATCCTCGGCATAGTTGGTGATAGTGGCGTTGCGCACGCTAAAGCCGTCAGCTTTGGTCTCTTCGCTCCAAACAACGAGTTGTGCTTGGTCAGCCACTTCACCTATGAAGGTGAGAGTAGGTATAAGGGTGTTTTCGCTATCAGGCAATGTGTATGAGAATGCATTACCATCCTTGACTGCAACGCTGTCGTTAACCTTTATGCTCGTAAGTGTGCTATTATATGAGAAACGGAGGTAATCTACATACATCTCAGCTAATGTGTTGAGCGCTGTGTTGGTAGTACCAGCTATACTATTGAACGAACAGATGGTGATATTAAGTAGGGTAGGATCACCTGCTGTTTGGTTCGCTTCGCTGAGGTCGAAAGTAACCTCTTTGTAATCCGAACGTGTCTCTGAGTCTTTCCACTCCAGTGTTTTAACACCATGGGTACCTGTTAGGCTATATTGGATTAAACTATGGTTCTTTACTTTTTTGTTATAGTAACGCATAGCCACTTGGTCAGGAGTGTTGTGGAAACTAATACCACCAGAGATGCCAAATGATGAACTACCAGCTACGCCCCATTTTGCAGTTACATTACCCAAGGTGATAAATCCAGGAATGTTACCGCCACCAGGGGTACTGTATGGTGTCTCAAGACAAACGGCATCATTGCCTGATTTATTAACCATGCCGTCAGGATCGAATGAGAAAAATCCAGTGTGTGTACCCAATACATCAGCAATGGTGTTCCAACCTGCTGGTTTGTCTGCAGAGGTGAATGTTGCACATTTTGTCCACTCGGTGAACTCAGTGTTAGGTACTTGATCGTTTTCGTAGTAGTACCATACATTATATATATTGGTTCTACCATTGTGGGTAACCTGTGCTTGCCAATGCTTAGTCGTTTGCATCAAGATGTTGACTTGTGCTCCAGGTGCAGCTGTGTAGGCTATAACAGGTGCATTGGTCACATTAACAATATATGAGAATCGATTTGGATCAAATCCTTCGATGGTTGTGCCATTCACTTGTATATCGGTCAGTGTAGCAGGGTCTTGCGCTGCCACTTGTGGTGTGATGGTATAAACCACATCAGCCTCTTCTGGACGATTGGATTTGACGGTGATCACTGTAGGTGATTGTATGCCACCAGGTTGTACCCAAACAGTCTGCTCGGCAAATAGTTTCTTGAAGTCCACGTTCATTGTGCGAGTGCCGTAAGGCAATGCTACTGTATGTGTGGTCTGCTTAACATCCAACTGGGCATAAACCACACTGTCATCAATCAAGATGTGTAGCGAATCCAACTGGTTAGCAGCAGAAGCATAGGTAGGTGTGAAATGCAACTTATATGTTGCTTTATCACCATTCTCTGCTGTGACGATGATTTCGGTTGTTTGTCCCAAAGGACGGGAGATGTATTGGATGGTTTGTTCTGGTTCGAGAGCCTCGTAGATTACCAATGGTACTTCCGTTTCTCCATAAGGTATGGCGATGTAATAGTCGGTTGTATTAGGTTGGTAATCGATAGTCAGTGTTTCGTGATCAAGAATGATAGATGCAAGTTCGGTCTTGCTAGACTTGATAACAGGGAAATGAATGGTGTATTCTTGTTTGGTTACACCATCAGGAGCTATCACCTCAATCTTAGTGGTGCCGTCCACTGCGCTATGGTAGGTGGTGATCACTTGGTCTGGGTGGGCACCAATAGGTTGCACACATGGTACGACCTTGGTGCGCCATGCCAGAGTGTCGGTATAGTGGAAGAAAGAGGCATCAAAACCCTCAAGGCTAACACCATTGATGAGGATGTCTGTAAGCCAAGCATTGGTTGACTTGTTGCGGTCGTAGATGATGGTGTAGGTATTGGTGTTGCCATTAGGAGCAGTGACGATCACCTGTTGTTCGGTATCACTCACACTATGCATGGCAACATCTTGCCCAGGTTTGCTCTCTACGATGATGTTTGGCAGATCATATCCCTCAGGCAGTGATACGGTGTACGTATATGTATCAGGGTCAAAGGTGAGCGTCATGCCTTGCAATTGTAGATTAATCAGGTTAGCATCGCTGCTGAGCTGTTCATCTAGATGCAAGGTGTAGCGCGCTGTATCGCCGCTCTGCGCTGCAACTAGCAACGAGTAGGTATGTGCATTCAGCATTCCAGCATATACCACCTGCTCCGCGTATTGCTTCTCAAATCCAATGTTAGGTGCGGTAGTACCAGCAGGAATAGGTAATGTATATTGATAAGTAGTAGGAGTGAAACCAGTGATGGTTATGCCTTCTAAGGTGATGTTGCGCAAGGTGCAATCGCTGTTGGTTAGAGGGTAAAGGATAACCTCATATTGCGCTTTGTCCTCGCCAGATACAACATAGAGCGTAACAATATTCTTGTTGCGGAACTCAGTAACGGTTTGCGTGGATTCGGCTTGATAAGTGATCACGGAATGAATACTAGAGCATGTGATGCTGTCGTACACAAATACTTCTGGAGTAAATCCAGCTATGGCAACGCCATCCACATAGATATTCTTGAGTAGTGCAGAATTGTTGGCTACATCTACAAAGTTGATTGTATATGTGTTAGGGGCTCCCTCTTCGGGAATGACGGTAATCTTAGCTTGACCAGTAGAATATGGCGCGGTGATGGTTACTTGTTGTCCCTCTTCCTTATCTACCGAGATAATTGGACAAGTGGTGCCCTCTAGCGATACGGTGTAGTCGAATGTGTTTTTGTCAAATCCTACCAAACTGTCGCCATCAAGATATATCATATTCAGGAAAGCGCTATTGGAGCGTTGAATGATGAAAGTGATTGTGTAGGTCTTGGTTGCACCGCTCTCTGCTGTGACCTTGATGGTTTGTACATTATTATTGCAGATGTTAAGAATCTTTTGAACCTCTTCGCCCTTATCGAAAGTAACTGTAGGTATAGTCAATACACCCATAGGGAGAGTGTCCACATAATTGAGTGTGTCATGGTGGAAACCAGCTAAACTATCTCCGTTGAGGTATATCATCGCTAAATCAGCATTGCTAGATGTGGCCACTGAGAAGTGAATGGTGTATGTCTGTGCAGTACCCGACTGAGGACGCACCGTGATCTTGTAATCGCCATTGATGCCACCGTCACGTGTGGAGATCTGCTGATATTCGTCTGCCTTATCATAGGTGATAACAGGCATCCGGGTTGTACCTTGAGGTAATACGTAGGTATAATCAAGGATATTAGGATCGAACCCACTTAATGGTTTGCCATCTACATAAATCATCTTGAGTGAAGCGTTGGTTGCTTTAGCCACACTAAAAGTGATTTGATAGATAGTGCTGCTACCATTTTCGGCAGTAACCACAATACGAGTTGTACCGTTGAGACTACCTACATTCACTTTGACAGATTGGTATTCATCTCCTTGGTCATAAGTGATGGTAGGTAACACAGTTGTACCGACAGGTAGAATGTGGCTATATGATGTGATGTCTGAAGAAAAACCTGCTAATGGGGTACCATCCAAATAAATCATATCAAGTGTAGATATGTTAGATTTGGCAGTGGTCACTACGATCTTATATTCGCTTTGTTCAACACCATTACCTGCGACAACGATGACCTTAATCACGCCATCAGTACCGTTCAATCCGCTGGTATCGATGGTTACTGTTTGAGTGGCTTCACCTTTCTCGTATGTGACGGCAGGTATCTCTGTTGTTCCGATAGGGAAGTTTACATAGTAGGTGAGTAAATTGGGGTTAAAATTAGTGATTAAGTTCTCACCCAGTTGTAGATTATTCAAGAGTGAATAATTCGACGCCTCCAGCTTGTAATTCAATTTGTATGTCTTAGGGGTCGGATTGCCTGGTGTAGTGACACTAATCACGTGCTGACTGCCGTCCAAGTTAGCCGCAGATGCAGGTTTGGTGTGTGTGATCGTTTGCTCTCCAGCTGGATATGCAGATACGGCCTCTACCTCAGGAATGGTTGTCGTTGTAGTCGGTAATGATACACGATAAATAGTTTGGCTAGGAGTGAAACCAAGAATAGAAACTCCGTTGACCTTAATATCTTTCAATGTATTGTCGGATAGTTTAGCCACACTGAAAGTGATCGTGTAGGTCTTTGTGGCTTTTTTATCGGCAGCAGTTACCTTAATGGTTGCAGTACCTGTCAAACTAGTAGCTTGTGTGATCTCCACCGTTTGCTCATCTTCTTGTTTTTCTACAGTTACCTCAGGAATAGCTGTTGTACCATATGGCAACTGGTGAGTATATGTACCAAGATCTGGCTTGAAGTTGCTAATGGCATTGCCGTTTACGTATATGCTAGCTAATTTAGCATTTGTACTTGCCTCGCGCACGAACTTAATCTTATACGTGGTAGTGCTCTTGCCGTCTTCTGATTTTACAGTGATTACAGTCGGAGTTCCATCAATTTCACCATTTGTTATTGTGATCTCGCTGCCAGATAACTCACGGCCTGCAAAACTAGCAGTTTCACCTTTAGCATTGGTGATAGACCCCGCACCACGTACTGCTTTGATCTCTGGGATGTTTGTGGCAGAACGACCGAGTGAATAGGTCTGCTCCTCTTGTGTGTTTGGGTCAAAGCCCTTCCACTCTTTGCCGCCGACATATAGCTTCTGAATCTTGGCTGAATAAATCAATTCTACATCATCTATATACAATGCATTACCTTTATATAACCCATCATTTGCACGGTAATTAGGATAATTACTGGCCGAGAAGATGATATTCATCATAGTAGGCACATCGTTGCTGAAATAGTAAATCGGCACACGAATGTTAGTCCATGCACCATACTCCTTCTTCTCGCGCCACATACCTTCGGCAATTTGGTTCGCTTTTTGGTCTGTACCACATTCATTCGCATCCAATGCCAAACGAATATCACTCTCTTCATTGGTTTGGCTTATGCTTGTACAATTACCATCTTTCCCTTTATATTTGCTTCCTTTTGCTGTACCTGACCATGCATAGTAAAGCAGGTAAAAGTCTTCTGCATCGGTGGCAGGACCTGTACGCTTAATCCATACAGACATGGTGTCAGGACGGTATTTAAAGTTAATGCCGCCAGAGGTACCAGCGGTGGCTTTGTTAATTTCTGTAATACTTGGAAGGTGTGTCCAGGGCTTACCTAATGAGAAGTAACCCGGAGATACCTCGGTAATACCCATGGCTCCTACTTCGGTGTCTTGCACCATCATGGAGTAATTACCTGTATGACCTGCTTCACGGTGAGCTAAATTAAATTTGAAACTTAATTGGGTGACATTGCTCGCATACCAATCTTTTGGTTGAATTTCTCCGTCATACTTCTCGCCACTCCAATCCTCAAAACTTGGGTTGGGTACTTGTTGAGCAGATGCAAAAATGCCACTCAGAATGATTAAACTACTTAATAAAAAGCGTTTTAAGTAAATTTTTGTCATAATTTATGTCTTTTGTTAATATTTCTATGTTAAATGTTCATATTTTTAAGATTTTTATAAGTAAAATGCTATATAAAAACCCAAAATCGGCTGCAAAATTAATATAAACAATTGAAATATGCAAATTTATCGCGCGCGCGTGCACGATTTATTAAATAAGTACACCTTTTTCCAAAAAATATACCTTATACTTGCTTGAATTCAAAAAAAGTAGTATCTTTGCACAGATTTTTGATCAAATACTAAACTATGCAAATTGATTCTAACGTATTAACGGCAGATACTCGCCTTGTGATTTTTGACTTGGATGGCACACTCTATAAAAAAAATGGTATGGTGCTTAAAATGTTGTGTGCTGCTCCTCTAGACTGTGTCAAAATGTGGGCAGAAAGGAAGACTCGTAAGCAATTGCGTGGTGTATGGTCACAGGATGAGACTACGTTCTATGAAACCTATTTTCAAACAATGGCTACTTATTGCTCGCAATCTGCGGAGCAACTGCGGGAATGGTACTTTTGTCGCTATATGCCATTGATGGTTGATGTAATAGGTAGATATTATAAGCCAGTGGAATGGTTGGCTAATATTGTAGGTGAATGTAAACAAAGAGATATTAAATTGGTCATTCTATCTGATTATGGACACACCTATGAGAAACTGAATGCTTTGGGCATTGATGCACAACTATTTGATTGGATAATCTCTGCACCTGAATTAGGTGGACTAAAACCAGCGTCTCAATTGATACATAAGGTGGCAAAGCAATTCTCTATTTCCGTTGAAAAATGCCTTGTTATAGGTGATCGTATAGATACGGATGGAGAATTAGCTTCTGCTGTAGGTGCAAAATTTTTCTTAGTGTAATAATTGTCGATAATTAGCTACAACGGTATCAAATGTGTCTTTGTATTGAGATGGAATAGGTTCTGCTGGTGGTGATTGCATCTTGAGTGGATCAATTGGAGTGCCGTTTTTCCAAACTCGGAAATCTAAGTGTGGACCTGTGCTCGCTCCCGAACTACCGACATAACCAATTACTTCACCCTGTTTGACATGTTTTCCTACTGTTAAACCTTTTGCATATTTGGAAAGGTGAAGGTATGCCGTGGTATATGTGGAATTGTGCTTGATCTTCACTGTGTGACCGCCACCTCCCTTGTATTGCTTCATTGTTACCACACCATCACCAATACTGACTACGGGTGTACCAGCTGGAGCGGCATAATCCACCCCTGTGTGTGGCCTAACAACCTTGTATATAGGGTGTTTGCGTGCGTATGTGAACTTAGATGAAATGCGTTTGTAGTTCAGTGGCGCCTTCAGGAATGCTTTTCGTAAACTATTACCATCTGCGTCAAAATAGTTTTGTATGTTGCCATCTTCAAACCAGAAGGCTTCTTGCCAACGGCGTGCGTGGTAGAAATCGGATGCATAAATACGACCTATACCAATACGCACACTATCTACATACTGCTCTTCGTAATAAACCCGAATGGAGTCACCTTGTTGTAATCCGAAGAAATCAATAGTCCATGCGTAGATATCGCTGAGTTCAAGGGCTAGTTCAGGAGGTAGGTCTTTGTCTATCATAGCATTCCAAAGACTTGTTTCTATAACCACCTCTGCAGCACGATTATGGCGAGTTATAGGTTTTTCAAATCGCTCAACATGCATGCTGTCAGTCAAGTGTAGTACCACAGCTTCGCGAATGTTGGGTTTGTATATATAATAACATAAGTGCTCAATACCTGCTGTGTCTGTCTGAAAAAGAGCGTAATACGTCTTGCCAGGTCGAATTGTGCGCACATCAAACTCGGAGCGTGGCATTAGCGTAATACCCGTTATTTGTTGACGTGTCGCTCCTAATCGATTCAGCATGCCGCCTAAAGTCTCGCCTTCTTTTACCTCTAACGTATCTATGCGAAACGAATCAATAGGTAAACCATATTCATAGCGAATTTCAGGCTCCTGAATGAGGGTGCTTAATGAAGTTGTAGGCGTACACAATAAAATTGTTGTTATCAATGCTCCTACAGCCGCTATTGAACTTATTATATATGTAATCCTATTTTTCAAGCTAGTTTAAATTTTAGTAATTTCCTTACAGACTTTTCTTTTGTGGAAATTTGCGTGTCCATGAGTTAATTTTTAATTCTACAACACCAAGCAGCGCTTCTGAGAAAATACCTCCAGACATTTTGCTAGTTCCCAACACACGGTTGACAAAAATGATAGGTACTTCTTGGATCTTGAATCCACACTTGTATGCCGTAAATTTCATCTCAATTTGGAAGGCATATCCTTTGAAACGGATCTTATCCAACTCAAGGGTTTCCAATACCTCACGGCGGTAGCAGACAAAGCCAGCAGTAGTGTCGTGTACTTTCATCCCCAATACGAAACGCACATATTTACTTGCAAAATAGGACATTAACACACGTCCCATAGGCCAATTCACAACGTTTACACCACTTACATAGCGACTACCAATTGCCACATCTGCTCCTTGGTTGGCACATGCGTCATACAACTTGAGCAAATCTTGTGGATTGTGTGAAAAGTCCGCATCCATCTCAAAGATATAATCATATTTGTGCTCAATCGCCCACTTGAAACCTGCTATGTATGCAGTACCCAATCCTAATTTTCCAGAACGTTCTACTAGATGCAATTTTCCTGAAAACTTATTAGCCATCAAATCTTTAACGATTGCAGCAGTGCCGTCTGGAGATCCATCGTCAATAACCAAGACATGGTATTCTATGGGCAACTCCATCACAGCAGTGATGATGGCTTCAATGTTCTCTTTCTCGTTGTAAGTTGGGATGATTACTAAGTTATTCATATTTAAAATATGTTTATCGTATAATGTTCTCATTGAGTGTATATAGTGCACTTGGCTTGGTGCGCTCCAATGGTGTTATAAACAAATCTTCACCAGGCATAATTCCTTCTTCCAGTAGGATGTCTTTGATGGTGTTGATAGCCACATCTGGATCATTATTTTCGTTACTCAAGTGACACAAGAAAACGTTCCGCATTTCTGCGTGCCAATTTTTTGCTAATAACTGTCCGCATGTCACGTTGCTTTGATGTCCTTTGGAAGAGAGAATGCGCTCTTTTAAATAGGTAGGGTAGGGACCATTCAATAGCAGTTGTTCATCGTGATTGGCCTCTATCACTACGTGATTGGCTGTTGCCAAATACATCTCCATAGTGCTGTTCGGCTGTCCGCAATCAGTGGCAATCAAGAATCGTTGCCCTTGATAATCAATTACATAACCTACACATTCAGTCGAGTCATGCGAGATGCCAAAGGTGTTGATCTGCATGTCGTTGAGTTCCCATTCTACACCTTTCTCAAAGTATCGTTGTGAGGTGCGAAGCTTTTCGCGCACACCATAGTTGCGATCAATACCGTCATGAATAGCTCGGGTGGAGTAGATAGGTAGATGTACACGCTCGCCCAATGTACCTACAGCTCGAATATGGTCTGCATGATCATGAGTTACCAAAACACCCATTATATTGGCATAATCCAATCCCATCTCACGTAGATTCTTTTGAATAGTACGTGCAGAAATACCAGCATCAATCAAGATACCCCATTTATGAGTACCCAAGAAATAGCAATTGCCGCTACTTCCGCTAGCAAAACTTCTGAATATGAGTTGGTTATCTGTCATCAAATAAACTATATTAATTCGCGAAAACAAATTCAGCCTGCAAAGTTACGAAAAAAATCTTGTATTTGCAAACAAATGACCATAATTTCTGTTTTTCCGTCATTATTCACTACTAAATCTGCACGTTGTAGATCTTTTTCAATCTCTTGCGCACGCATGCGTGCGCGTACCTTTGATATGGTGGTATGATCACGTGCGATAACACGTTGCAAGCGAACCTCTTTTGGTGCAGTTACATACACAATTTTATCGCACAATATATTCAATCCCGCTTGGTATAAGATAGCGCACTCTATGAAAAATAGTTCATTATTTTGAATGTTAGATCTACACTGTATTATGTCTTCTTTTACCGCAGGATGAACGATTGCGTTCAGTTGTGCCAATAGTTCTGTGTTTCTAAATACGCGCTGCGCAACTATCGCTGTTTGATACACACCGTCCGCATATACTTCTTCGCCAAACAGTGCAATAATTTTACTTCGTACATCCATATCTTCCATGATGATACGTTTGGCTTCGCGATCTGTATCATATACTCTATATCCCATCTGATACAATTGTTTTGCAATCGTACTCTTGCCACTTCCTATGCCACCTGTTATACCAATAATCATACGTTAAAATTGAAAATAAATAAATGCTTGTAAATCTGCTGTCATGAACTGATATATTCCCACCACGGCTATTACTACAATTATTATGATAGTCCAAATAGGTAGTGTGCAGAATCGTATGCGATACAAACGTTTGATCCGATTAGGTAGCCAATGTATGATCATTCCTATAACAAACAATATGACAACATATCGATATTCCCAAAGAAAATTTAGAATGATACTATTATCCCATGCACCTCCAATTTGATTTACCATGTTGGTGGCAGTCTCCCAAGCGTCTTGACTAGCAGTGGCAGGATCTAAATTACTTCCTGAACGGAAGAATAACCGTGTGAATGTAATAAATGCAAATGTTTGTAATATCGCCCATGCCTTGCCAATCCATCGTGTTATAGTTGCGCGTGGGGTTCCAGCTATGGCAATGCTTCCCATACGCTCAATCCACCAATATATATATCGAATTAGATTACCTGTCCATAATATAATTCCCCAAACAAAGCATAGATTCCAGATAGGAGCATTTAGCAAGGAATAAGCTACCCATAAGCTACCCATAAGCAATGTCAGTAGTAACATTTTGATGTTCCAATTTATCTTTGCCCACACCTTATATACAATCATTCCTATTCCATTCAATGCCCCCCATATTATAAAGTTCCAACTGGCACCATGCCATAATCCTCCTAGCACCATAGTAATAAAGGAGTTAAAATTTCCAGCCGTAATTTTGTTCTTGACTTTTTTGCCCATGATGCTGCGGTTACCTCCGAGCGGAATGTATAGATAACTTTTCAGCCAACGACTCAATGACATATGCCATCTGCGCCAAAATTCTTGTGGGTTGCGTGATTTATAAGGAGAATCAAAGTTTTGTGGTAGATAGAAACCCATCAGCATTGCAATACCTATAGCAATATCGGTATATCCAGAAAAGTCTGCATAGACTTGCAATGAGTATGAGAATAAAGCAAATAAATTTTCAAAACCACTGAATAATAATGGATTTTCGAATACACGGTCTATAAAGTTAACAGCGAGATAGTCGCTCAATACGACCTTTTTGATTAATCCGTTGAGAATCCAAAAGATAGCTAGCCCTGCTAAGCGACGACTAAGCACAAAGGGACGGTAAAGTTGTGGAATAAATTCGTTAGCACGTACAATGGGGCCCGCAACTAGTTGTGGAAAGAAACTGACATAAAAACCGAAATCGAGTAAGTTTTTTACGGGTTGTACGTGTCCTCTATACACGTCTACGGTGTATGATATAACTTGAAAAATATAAAATGATATTCCAACTGGTAGGATGATGTTATCCACCGTGAATCGTCCATTTTCACTGAAACCATTGCCTATATATGCAAAAATGTCAAAAACGGCAAATTCTGTACCGAAGAAATTATTTATAATGTTTGTGAAAAAGTAGGAATATTTGAAATAGAAAAGCAATCCCAAATCTAGAATTATACTTATTGCTAACCACCAACTAGCTTGCGTATGTTGATTGTTGCTGTTATTGCGATATATTTGCTTGGCAATTAACCAATCACTTAGCGTAATAAAAAGTAAAATGATAAGAAATAGACCGCTTGTTTTATAGTAAAAGAACCAGCTGACAGCTAATAGAAATATGTTACGTAAATGCAAACGATTAGAACATTTACCTTTCTCTTGTAAATTACCACTTCTTGTATATTTGTTACCTACTTCCATGATAATAGCCAACACCGAATACACTAATGCAAAAAATGCCCAAAAATAAAATTGGGTAAATAGTAGTGGACTATCGCTATTAAATCCGAATATGTAACGTAGTAATTCCATTTTTTTAATTATACAACCCTTTTCCTGCGTCAATCCACTCACCCAACATTTTTCCTATTTTGTTTGCTCCGGAGCGAGTAAAGTGCACATAATCACTGCCTGCCAAACCAATTTCTTTCCAATGAACCATACTATTATATCCTCCCATTGCTTCATATATGCTCCAATAACCAATATGTTCTTCTTCTGCTAATAGTCTTAATTGTTTATCCAAGTATGGAACCATTGGATAGGTCTTTAATTTCCCATCAATTCGAGTTGCCATATCACTTGGACCTACAAATAATATAGAAGCCTCTGGAGCACAACTGCGTATATATCGTATCTGTGTACGTAAATTCCTTACATATGCGTTGATGGAAGATTTACTGTTGGTATATGGTATCATATTACCTCCATATTGCAAGATGATTAGTCGGGTGTTCGTTTGTGTGAAGTATTCATGAAGCATTGTATTATCAATGCGAGAGAAAATTGTTCCAGAACATCCTCGCATTGGCACGTTGTCCACAATCACGCCTGTCGGTGTTTCTAAACTCACACCATATACATTGCCTTTACCTTGTAAATGGAGTTTACAATGGCTTATTTGTTTGGGTAAAGTGGTTACACCCGATGCCTCGCATTTTATTATCGTGTCATTTGCAATTATATTTCCTGTAATATTGCTTGTTAACAATCGTATTTGACTGAAAAACTTATGTGGCGCATCTTTCTTTCCTGCAGGGGAAATGTGCATTATCAAATCTTCACTGCCTTCAACAAACGCGTTATCCATTACCGCGACTTGCCCCATGACACCATAGTCATCATCGTTCTTGCGCATTGAATTGGGCCCATAAATAAGATGGCGTTTGGGACCTCCTTTCTTATGTTGCTTTACACCATTTATTGATATCCACTGACGTATGCTACGTGTAGCTACGGTTTGATGTAAAGGAAGTAATCCTACGCCACCACCGCCAAATGATCTTTGCCATCGCTCACGCAAGATGTCTGTAATACGATCTTCTTCTATTTGGGAGTCGCCATAATGCACCACGCGAATAGACATCCTATCCGCATTGTCTAGTGCTTGGTAAAATGCAGTTAAATATTTGCGTGTGTCAATATTTGAAGATACTACAGAGGTGGTATCATTTGCTTTTGAAGGATTAGTGATGGGTTTTGATTGTGCATCTGTTGTGGATTTTTTACTGATATGAGTGATGGTGTCTATAGTCTGCAGATTGGAAGTAGAATCAAATAAATGGTATTTGGGCTGTAGTGGTTGTACTTCTAGGCTACTGAAAGAAGGGGATTGAATGGAATCATTCCAGTTATTAGTGTTTTCCACCAGCCAAGTAGTATCTATAGCAATGTCATCGGCTGAATCGTTCGAATATAAAACCTCTGTTAATGTCGGCCAACGTAGAGTCCATTTCCCAATAATAATGCCCTTTTCTGGTACTAACCAACAAATTACACCTAATAGTGCTATTACTATCCAAATAATATATGCGATGTATCTTGGCTTCATTTATTTCTTCCACAATACTCTTGTGAAGAGCAACAATACTGTAAATATCTCTAAACGGCCGATTAACATTACAAAACTCATTGCCCATTTGGCTACAGTTGGAAATTCGGCATATGTACCTGCGGGACCAAATTGCCCAATACTAATACCCACATTGCCAATAGCAGAAACTGCAGCACCTATCGATTCATCAAAATCAACACCCGTTGCGCAGAATATAACCACCGTTGCAACGATGATAAAGATGTACAAAATCAAAAACGCCATGATATTGTTAATTGTCTGTTGTGGTACTGCCTTCTCGTTTAACTTCACAGGGATAATAGCATTTGGGTGAATGCGACGTTGAAATTCCGCAACACTATTCTTCAAGATGATTGCCAATCGCACCCACTTGATACCACCTGCTGTACTGCCTGCACATGCGCCCGTCAGCATCAAGAAAAATATCAATACCCATGCCACAACTGGCCAATACATATAGTCGGATATTGTATATCCCGTAGAAGTCATCGCGCTAATCACGGTGAAGATACTATCCCTAAATGCACGCTCCATTTGCATACCTGTCCAGCCCGGACGAGCAATATACAACCCCAGAGTCAACAAGACCGAAAACACCAATACTGCCACGCTATACCATCGCACCTCCTCATCTTGAATGATATTACGAGTCTTTCCGCGGAGCAAATATATCAGCATCACGAAGTTAATACCCGAAACAAACATAAACAGCGTTACCGTGTAATGAATAGCTGCGGAATCATAGAACTCCAAACTGTTGTTATGCGTAGAGAAACCGCCTGTCGCAATCGTTGAGAATGAGTGGCATACTGCATCAAACAAATCCATATCGCATAGCCACAATGCGAATACTTCCGTGGCGGTCAGCAATACATATATGCTCCACATCATTTTCGCTGTATCCGATATGCGAGGAGACACCTTCTCGTAGGTTAGTCCCGACACCTCGGCAGCATACAACTGCATGCCATTCAAACCAAATATAGGCAAAATTGCAATTGACAGCACGATGATTCCCATACCGCCAATCCATTGCGTTAGCGAACGCCAAAATAACAAACCATGCGTGATTATCTCCAAATCTGGGATGATTGTCGCCCCAGTGGTTGTAAAGCCAGACATGCTCTCAAACCATGCATCTGTTAAACTCGGCACTTGCCCGCTTAAGTAGTAGGGTAACAAACCAAATGCAGAGAACACGACCCAGACCATTGCCACAATCACATAACCCTCTCTTTCGCCCATGCGTGATTCAGCATGTCGACCTATACACAAACCTATTATACCAGCAAGTAATGTGATAAGGGTTGATAGTAAAAAAATCCCACTATCAGCCTCACCATACCACAAACTGATGCCCCAGGCAAGTGCCATAAAGACTGCTTCTATTAAAAGCAGTGCACCCATTGTGCGAAACACCATGCGTGTGTTGAAGGTACGTGTCATGTTAACTTATTTAAAGAATTTTTCTAGTTGTCTAATTACTTGACTTTTGCAGAATACCACTACTTGATCACCCTGTAGAATTTGTGTATTGCCGTTTACTAATATTCCTTCGCCTGCACGAACAATGGCACCGATATTGGTGTCGGCAGGCAAGCGCATGTCGCGGATTTTTGCCTTTGTGATACGGCTACCTTCTTCTGCCATAAACTCTACTATCTCTGCATCCGCACTTGTTAAATTGCGTACATTTAGCACGCTCGCATCTAAAAGCATTTGATATATGTAGGATGCAGCAATCGTCTTCTTGTTTAGCACCGTACCTATCTCTAAACCTTCTGCCATTGAGATGTAATCAATATTTTCAATTTCAGCGATAGTTTTTTTGACCCCAAAACGTTTGGCAGCCATACATGCAAAAATGTTGGCTTCACTATTATTAGTAACAGCTACGAATGCATCTGCATCCTCAATTCCTTCATCTTTTAATACGGCCATATCACTGCCGTCTGCATTGATTATTAGCGCGTTATTTATTTTTTCGCTGAGGTGATAGCATAGATCTCGATCGGCCTCTAAGATCTTGATGTTCAAATCTTCAGGCAAGTTTTGCACTGTTTTCTGCGCAATCTTAGAACCTCCGAAAAAGACAATATTCTTGATTTCTTTCTTTTGTTTGCCTAATTGTTCTCGCAGCACTTTCATGTTTTCCCGCGTACATACGGCATATACCATATCATCTGCTTGTATCTCATCTTGACCTATAGGGATAATTGTTTCTTGTCCACGTTTGATTGCCACAACGCGATAAAAACCATGATTAAAAAAACCAGACATAAACTGTTTCCCAATTACTTCTGCCCCTTCTCGAACCTTTACCACGCATAATTCTAGTGCACCATTGCATAAGGTCAAATGATAGCGCATCCAATTAGTCTTTAATGATGATGTGATTTCTTGAGCCGCGAGTAACTCTGGATAAATCAGATGGTTCAGACCCATGTGTTCAAAGATGCGCTTATTTTCTGGTATTAGATATTCGTAATTATCAATGCGGGCCAATGTCTTCTTAGCTCCTAACTGATTGGCAAGCAAACAAGCTGTGATATTGTCAGATTCTGACGGCATAACGGCAATAAAAAGATCTGCATCTTTTACACCGATATTTTTTAAATCAAGAATAGAAGTGGGACTGCCTACTTTGGTAAGTAGATCGTAATTCGCATCTAAATCACCAAGACGATCTTGGCGATCGTCAATAAGACTAATATCCATATCTTCACGTGACAATAGTTTTGCCAAGTGTCTTCCTACTGCTCCAGCGCCTGCAATAATGATTCGCATATACCTTCTTTATCTAGTTTTAATAAATTATACAATTCCTTTGTACTGCCATGCTCAACAAATTGATCATTCACACCTAATCGAATCACTTTTGGAGTGTAACTTTTATTAGCCATCCATTCCAAAACTGCACTACCAAGCCCCCCTGTAATAACGCCATCTTCTGCGGTTATAATGGTTTCGAAGTTTTCTGCCACTTCTTTCAATAGATTATCATCTATAGGTTTTAACCAACGCATATCGTAGTGGGCAAAAGTGTCATATGCTCCATCTTGGATGGTCGTTGTAGCCATGTCAATGGCATGAGCCACTGTATTGCCAATAGCACCAAGACTCAATATGGCTACTCTCTTGCCTTTGCGGAGACATTCGCCTTTGCCTAATTCTACATGAGTTGTGAATGGGTATGGTGGCTCGCTGGTTCTACCTCTAGGATAACGAATGGATATTGGGCCATCGTGTTCTTTGGCTATCGTCATCATGTCACGGAGGTCATCTGCTGTCATGGGCGCACCGATGACCATGTTAGGGATGGGTCGCAAATATGCTAAATCCAATAGACCATGGTGTGTGGCTCCGTCATTACCAACTATACCAGCGCGGTCGATGCATAATACAACATGTAGATTCGGTAGTGCCACATCGTGGATGAGATTATCATAGGCGCGTTGCAGGAAACTAGAGTAGATGTTGCAAAATGGCACTAAACCTGCCTTTGCCATGCCGGCAGAGAATGTCACGGCATGTCCTTCTGCAATTCCTACGTCGAATACTCGCTTTGGTAGCTCTTTTTGCATGATATTCATGCTGCATCCACTCGGCATTGCTGGCGTTACGCCTACTATGTGATTATCTTCTTTTGCTAATGCTAGTAAATGCTCTCCAAAAACATCTTGCCACAATTTCTCTTGCCTTTCGCTTTTCGCCTTTAACCTTTCGCCTGTTTCTACACTAAACTCTCCTGGTGCATGCCATATGGTTTGGTCATTTTCTGCGGGTTCATATCCTTTACCCTTTTTTGTAATGATATGTAACACTTTCGGACCATTGTAATCTTTAATCTCATCGAATATCCGAACCAAACTTAACACATCATGCCCATCTGCAGGACCGAAATATCGTAGGTTTAGCCCTTGGAAAATATTGTTTCCTTGTTTTGTTAATAAACCTTTGATGTTGTTGAAGAATCGTTGCACACGACCTTTTTTATCTTCATTGATGATGTGCAATTTGCGAGCAATATTATAGCCCCTCCATCTCCATTTGTTGTATTGAGTGCTTGTTGTAAGGTCAACCAGATATTGTGTAAATCCACCTTTGATGGGGTCAATAGCCATGTTATTGTCATTGAGTACGATGAGTAAGTTGTTCTTATTCATTGACGTGTTGTTTAATCCTTCAAACGCCAACCCACCTGTCATCGCTCCATCGCCAATCACTGCCACTACACGTTTATTCTCACCTTTGGCTTCATTCCCAATCTCAATGCCTAATGCTGCTGAAATACTATTACTGGCATGCCCCGCGATAAATGCATCGTATTCGCTTTCCATTGGCGATGGAAAAGGGGCTATGCCTTTAAATTGGCGATTTGTATGGAAACGCGTGCGCCTGCCTGTTAAAATCTTATGCGCATATGCTTGGTGCCCTACATCCCACACTATCTGATCATTAGGTGTGTCAAATACATAATGTAGTGCAACAGTTAATTCTATAGTGCCTAATGAAGAACCTAAATGTCCTGGATTGTGGCTCAATTGTTGAATGATGAAATCTCGGAGTTCATCACAAACCCGCGGTAAAGCCTTTTTGGGTAAGGCTTTGAGATCACAAGGGAAGTATATGTTATTTAAATATTGGTATTCCAAAATTAATATCCTATTATTGATTATTAGACCAAAAACAAACGCCTTGTATGCGTCATGCGCATGCATACGTACGAGTGGCTTGCAAAGGTACTGCTTTTTTCTAATATGTGCAAATTTTGCAATTCATTTTGTCAATTATTGGAAGAAAAAGAGTCTTTTTCTATCATTTTATGCCACAATTCAAAATATTACAAGAGTTTGGGCGCTCTTAAAGTTTTGTTCTTTTATTTTTTTGGCATGATTTTTGTATATATTTAAGTAAAATAAATACAAAATAAATATAAACCCATTAAAACTGAACTATCATGAAAAAGATTTTGGCCATATTGGCAACCCTTACACTGACATTGACTGCATGTGCTGATCGCCATCAGTTGATAACTTATTCAGAGCTTCCTGTGCAAGCACAAACCTTTGTACAGCAGTATTTTAATGTTACAGATATTGCACATATTGAGCGCGAACGCGATGGCCTGCATCATGAGTATAATGTGTATCTACAAGATGCAACCGAGATTGAATTTGATTATCAAGGTAATCTCAAATCAATAGACTGTCGTGTGTCTCCAATACCAGAAGGAATTGTTCCTGAGACGATTTTGCAGTATGTTAATTTGCATTATCCAAATAAGTTTGTAGTGGAGTATGCAATAGGACATCGTCGGATAAAAATTGAATTAAGTAATGGTCTAGAACTGCTTTTTGATCTTGAGGGGCACTTTCTTGGAATAGAAGACTAAGATTGTATGTATTTTGCTGATTACCAGTCTGCTATAAATTATTTATATGCGTCGCAGCCCGCCTTCCATTTGGTGGGCTCTGCGGCGTATAAACCTGGTTTGGAGAATACATATCGTCTTCTAAATCATCTAGGTAATCCGCAGGATAAGTTACGTACGGTGCATGTGGCGGGTACCAATGGTAAAGGATCAACTTCTCACCTCATTGCTGCTGCTTTGCAAGCGCAGGGATACAGGGTAGGGTTGTTTACTTCGCCGCATTTGGTGGATTTTCGTGAACGAATCCGTATTTCGGGCGAGATGATTCCCCAAAAAACAGTTATACAATTTGTAGCAGATAACCGAGCGTTTTTGGATGAGGTACGCCCATCTTTTTTTGAGACGACCATGGCAATGGCATTTTGGTATTTTGTTGAACAGCAAGTAGATATAGCTGTTGTTGAAGTGGGTCTTGGTGGACGTTTGGATAGTACGAATATCCTTAATCCGCTAGTGTCTGTGATTACAAATATTGGTATTGATCATACAGAGTTTTTGGGTGATACACTTCCTAAAATTGCAATTGAAAAAGCAGGCATAATCAAGCCTAATGTTCCATGTGTGATTGGCGAAACACATCCCGAAACACAGGCAGTGTTTCTCTCTCGTGCGCGCGATTGCAATATAATAGGTGGTGGACTTGAAACGACCGATTGTCGTATTTGGTTTGCCGACCAATGTGGCTATATGCGTAAACGCAGATTGAAGGAAGTTCCTGAATGTCAATTAAAAGGAATATATCAAGACAAAAATCAGCAAACGGCTTTCGTCACGCTACAGGTACTTAGTAATTATTGTGGTGTAGCTGTTTCTAAAAATGCTATTGCTGAAGGTTTTGCTAAAGTGTGTACTCTAACGGGGCTTAGAGGAAGGTGGGAAGTGCTGTCGCAGTCTCCGCTAATTATTTGTGATACAGGACATAATGGGCATGGTATTCGTTACGTAGCAGAGCAACTAAACCATATCGTAATGTTGTCATCTTGTCGCTTAAGAATAGTTCTTGGAATGGTAGGCGACAAAGATATTGATGTGGTGTTGGGTTTGTTGCCAGATAATGCGGTTTATTATTTTACCCAACCTAGTACATCTCGTGCTTTCCCGGTGAAAGAACTACAAGGAATGTGGCTTTCTGCTCATCCTCAACATAGTGAGAATCAGTGTTTTGACTCTGTGATAGCTGCGTTTTATGCAGCACAAAAAGATGCGGCAAATGAAGATGTTATCTTTATTGGCGGTAGCAATTATGTTGTTGGCGAACTTTTACAGGAATACTCGCCAAACAAGGTGAAAGTGTTGGAATCACTAACTAATCACTAACTAATCACTAATTATTGGTAGAGTATTTCTTCCTAATTATGGTAAGTCCGTCACGAAGAGGGAGGATAACTTTTTCTAATCGCTCGTCTTGCATAACTTTGTCGTTAAATGCACGGAGGGCGATTGTTTGTTTGTCTTTGTCATAAGCAGTGTCAATAATGTGTCCATCCCATAGGGTGTTGTCCGCAAGAATCCATCCGCCAGGACGTGTCAAAGGGAGTATTAAATCGAGGTAATCGCAATATTCCTTTTTGTCGGCGTCAATGAACACCAAATCAAACACCTCTAGCCTCTCGCCTAATTGCCTCAATTCCTCTTTGGCATCTCCAATCACTAGTTCGATTTTTTCACCTAATGGTGAAAGTGCGAGATTACGAAGAATGGTAGGTTCCATCTCATCGTTGTGCTCAATGGTAATGAGCTTTCCATTCTCCGTAAGTCCTTCCGCCAAGCATAGTGCAGAGTATCCCGTGAAAGTTCCTAACTCTACTATCCGTTGAGGTCGAATCATTTGACTGAACATACTAAGTACGCGTCCTTGTACATGTCCAGATAACATGCGGGGGTTGATTACTTCGAGGTGCGTGCTACGAGTAATCTGTTTGAGTACATCATTTTCGGGAGAAGAATGTTGCTCTATATAATCGAAAATAGTCATTTTTGTTTGGATTTGTTTGCAAAAGTACAAAAAAACTTGCATATGTACAAAAAAAATAGTACTTTTGCAGTCAAAATGACATAAAAATAATACCAAATAGTAAAAAACATATGGAATTAGTGGAGAATATTGACGAGATTGACCGCAAAATATTGCAAATTATCACTCAAAACGCTCGTAAACCCTTCAAGGATGTGGCAGAGCAAGTCGGTATCAGTCGCGCAGCTGTACATCAAAGAGTACAAAAGATGTTTGATAATGGTGTCATAACAGGTTCGGGTTATATCGTTAATCCAAAGTCTTTAGGATACAATTTGTGCGTATACGTGGGTTTAACTTTAGAGAAAGGTAGTATGTACAATGCAGTGAGTACAGAATTGGAGAAGATCCCAGAGGTTGTGGAGAGTCGATTTACCTTGGGTGCGTACTCAATGTTAATCAAGTTGTACGCGCGCGATGATCAGCATCTATTGGATCTGTTGAGCAATAAATTACAAGGTATACCTGGTGTGTCAAATACGGAGACGTTGACAGCACTAGATCAGCGAATAAATCGTTCATTACCAATTCAATAAAATTAGTTAAAATACAATGGAAAAAGTCATTAGTGGTATTCGTCCCACGGGCAATTTGCACCTTGGAAATTATTTTGGTGCAGTTAAGAGTTTTGTAAAAATGCAAGAGGAATATAATTGTATGTTCTTTATTGCGGATTGGCATTCGCTCACCACTCATCCTACTCCTGAAAATTTGCGAACATCAGTTCGTACTATTTTGGCGGAATATTTGGCTTGTGGTATTGACCCCAAGAAAGCTCCTATTTATGTACAAAGCGATGTGAAGCAAGTGCTAGAGTTATATCTATATCTCAATATGAATGCTTATTTGGGTGAGTTGGAGCGAGTGACTTCGTTCAAGGAGAAAGCTCGCAAGCAACCAGATAATGTGAATGCAGGTTTGCTGACCTATCCATCTTTGATGGCTGCGGATATCCTTGTGCATAAGGCAGATAAAGTGCCTGTGGGCAAAGACCAAGAGCAGAATATGGAGATGGCACGATTGTTTGCACGCCGTTTCAATCGTATCTACAACGTAGAGTATTTCAAAGAGCCAGAGTCGTTCCACTTCAATGCTAAAGCCGTGAAAGTGCCTGGCTTGGATGGCAGTGGCAAGATGGGTAAGAGCGAAGGCAACGCTATTTACCTATGCGATGATGAAGCCACTATCAAGAAGAAAGTGATGCGTGCGGTGACTGATGCAGGACCAACAATGCTCAACCAAGTGAAGCCAGAGCCCATTGAAAACCTCTTTACATTGATGCAATTGGTTTCTACTCCCGATACCTACGATTATTTCAATGACCAATACAACAATATGGCCATTCGCTACGGCGATATGAAGAAGCAATTGGCTGCGGATATCAATGCCTTCTGCGCACCTATCCGCGAGCGTATCCTTGATTTCCAAAGCAACGAAGAATACCTTGCTAAAGTAGCACGCGAAGGTGCTGAAGCAGCATCTGCCAGCGCAGAGAAAACAATCCGCGAAGTACGCGAGATTATTGGTTTCCGCAACTGATAAGCTCTTTTGGCACGCCTTTTGCCAAGTGAGATGTAAAAAGAAAAGATGAAACGCACGCTTGTCATATTATTCTTAGGATTATATGGGTTGCTCGTATTGCCTTACTGTCTTACCGCCTCAACTCCAGTGCTTTATACGGATGATGCGTATTATTGGCCAGTAGAGGATACAGTAGCGCCTGTAGAGCCTGTATATGATCGTTCTGCACGTGAGTTCATCTTTCTTGAAGATACTATCCAATCTCCAGATACTGTGCGTATGCGCATAATAGAAAAATGAAACGTACGATTTACATATTGCTAGTTGGATTATTGGCTGTATGTAATGGGCTATTGGCGCAAGACATGCAACGCTTTACAGAGCGACAGATCATGGGTACAGCTCGCTATGTGGGAATGGGTGGTGCAATGACAGCTATAGGTGGTGACCCTTCTGCGGCGCAGGACAATCCTGCTGGTTTGGGACTTTATCGCCGTAGTGAAGTTATGTTGAGTCTTGATGAAACGATAGATCAAACAGCTCAAAGAGAGTCGAAATATCTTTATCAGCGAGCGCGGTTAGCTCTTCCACAAGTCTCTGCCATATGGGCATGGGGGCATCCTAACAAGCAGCGCGGAATGATTTATAATAATTTCATGTTCTCTATACAGCGACTAGCTAATTTTAATAGAGATGTAGTGGTTGAAGGATCTGGCATGGGAATGGTAGAGACAATTTGCAATATTACGAATGATGTAGGAGGATTGTCAGAAGATCAACTACAAAACGAGCCATGGGATGATATTGATGTAGGGTGGTTGAGTATTCTAGGTTATGAGGGATATCTCATAAATCCTATTGAAAATAATCAATGGATATCTGCAGTGAATTTTACTGATGGTGTACTTTCTGTTTCAGAAACAGGTAGCGCTGATCAATATACACTTTCGTGGGCCAGCAACATCAGCAATCAGTGGTATGTGGGGTTGAACTTGAATATTCCTACTATGACTTATACGAAACGTGTCTCTCATAAAGAGTCAGATCGTCTTAATTCGGCAGAACTGAAATCAACGTATTATATTTCTGGTGTGGGTGTTAGTGGTTCGATAGGATTGATTTATCGCCCTATTCGATACTTGCGCATTGGTGCATCCTTCCAAACACCTACAGCGATGCAACTATCAGCCCAAACGGAAGGAGATATGTATTCTTCTATTAATGGACAGAAATTCGAGGTGCTTACTCCATCTAGTGGTACAATGAGTATGGAGATGATATCTCCGCTACGAACGAGTTTTAGTGTAGCAGGACAAATTGGTGATTATGCTATGTTGGCTGTGCAATATGATTATGCCCATTCTGTAGAAATGGATGATGTACATACTTTACGTGTGGGCACGGAGGCACAAGCATATCGTGGGCTGTTCTTGAATGCAGGCTATGTGTATGAATCATCATTTATGAAGAAAAACCCTATTTGGATGCTGAGATATAATGATATACGCATGGATATGGATTATCGCTATACAGTTTCTTCACAATATGCGAGTGTAGGTATAGGGTATCGCAGTGATGTGGTGGTGGCACAGGTGGCATACCAATATCGCTGGCAAACACTTCATCAGTATGCTACGGAGATGCAGATGACAGCAATGGATGTACATGCTGATACGCATCGTATTGTGGCTACATTGGCTTGGCGATTTTAAGGAAATTTCAATTTTGTGCTAGTTTTGGCACGGAAATTGTAAAGAATGTTATACAGAAGTGATCTTTAAGAAAATTTGTTGCATTGCTCAGAGACCGGAAAACTCAACACTTTATTTTTTTTACGAGAAAGGTGCATTTCCAATGGCGTGCTAATACTCTCCGCCGAGACCAACTTAATGTTGTAGCGATGAGGTAGTTAGATTACAAAGGGCTTGTACCCCTCAAATCCTGTTTTTAGGAGTTTTCTCGAGTTAAGTAGCAATGCAGCATTTTTTTGAGACTCATAACTCATAATTCATAACTCATATATGGTTCGTTCGTACATTGCAGAAAATCGTGCCCGTTTCTTGGAAGAATGGGCGAGTTTGATTCGTATTCCTAGTATTAGTTGTCAACCCGCACACAGGGAGGATATGCTCCGTTGTGCGGAGCGTTGGCGTGAACTCTTACTGGAGGCAGGTGTTCAACATGCAGAAATAATGCCCTCTGCTGGCAATCCATTTGTTTATGCGGAATATACTCCTGATTCTCGAATCTTGTCTTCTACCTCCAATATCCCCACAGTCCTCGTCTATTCCCACTATGATGTGATGCCTGTTGAACCATTGGATTTGTGGAATTCCAATCCATGGGAGCCTGAAATTCGTGATGGTCGTCTGTATGCTCGTGGTGCGGATGATGATAAAGGACAAGCGATGATTCAGGTAAAGGCCTTTGAGTATCTTGTTAAACACGGACTTATGAATTGCCGTGTGAAGTTTATCTTTGAAGGTGAAGAGGAGATAGGAAGTCCTAGCCTAGAATCATTCTTGGAAGAGCATCGCGACCTATTAGCTTGCGATATTATCCTTGTGAGCGATACGTCCATGATTGGCAAAGATACTCCATCTATCACCACTGGTCTTCGTGGATTAGCTTATTGGGAGATAGAAGTTACGGGCCCTAATCGTGATTTGCATAGCGGACACTTTGGAGGCGCGGTCAAGAATCCAATCAATGCGCTTACCGAGATGCTAGCCCAAGTGGTGGATGATAGAGGACGCATCACTATTCCGCATTTTTACGATGATGTGTTGCCAATACCTCAAGCTGAGCGTGATATGATTGCTCAGATCCCATTTTCGGAGCAAGCGTATCGCGAGGCGATAGATGTGGATTCCACTTTCGGCGAGGAGGGGTATTCTACACTAGAACGTAATTCTTGTCGTCCTTCGTTTGATATTTGTGGTATATGGGGTGGCTATACGGGTGAGGGTAGCAAGACTGTATTACCAAGCAAGGCATATGCTAAGGTCAGTTGCAGATTGGTAGCCAACCAAGACCACGAGAAGGTGAGTCAGGCATTTGCGGATTATATACAAAGTATTGCGCCCGCAGGCGTACGTGTGAAAGTGACGCCTATGCACGGTGGTCAGGGCTATGTATGCCCAATTGATATTCCAGCATACAAGGCCGCTGAACATGGTTTTGAGGTTGCGTTTGGTAAGAAACCGCTGGCAGCACGCCGTGGTGGAAGTATTCCTATTATCAGTAGTTTCGAGCAGATACTTGGCGTGAAGACTATATTGATGGGATTCGGTTTAGAGAAGAATGCTATCCACTCACCCAACGAATCCATGGACCTCGAGGTATGGGAGAATGGCATCGTGGCTGTTACTGAGTTCTACAAAAACTTGCCTTTAAGTTATAAACCTTAAACCATAAAAGACCAATGAACATTATCATCATCGGTAAAGGTAACGTTGCTACCAACTTAGATTATGCATTCCGCAAGAAAGGCATTGCTTGTCAGATGGTTAGTAGTCGTGAAGGATTAGATCAGTTGCCTCAGGCAAATGTGTATATCTATGCTGTGAAAGACGAAGCATTGGCATCTGTTGTTGAGCAGGTGAAAGGACATGAGAAGTCACTTCATTTGCATACTTCAGGCACAATACCTATCACCGTATTTGGTACGGACAAACCTCATGCGGGCATATTTTATCCTTTCCAAACTTTCAGCAAAGCGCGTGTAATAGAGGATTTCTCTACTATACCTGTATTCTTCGAGGCGCGTGGTATAGATGATATTAGTGCGGTCTACTCGTTGGCATTGACTATCACTAGTCATATCTATGAGGCTACACAACATGACCGTGAGCGTTTGCATGTGGCGGGCGTGTATGCTTGTAATTTTACTAATCTTATGTATACGATGTCAGCCGAATTGCTTCAAAATACACATATTCCTTTCTCTGCCCTTTTACCATTGATTGATGAGACAGCTGCTAAGATACATATGTTATCACCAAATGCAGCACAGACAGGTCCAGCGCGCCGTGGCGATGAGAATGTGATGAATCATCACTTAAACCTGCTCAATGAGGAACAGAAAGAAGTGTATCGCCTCCTATCCGAAGCTATCCGTAAGCGATCGTAAAATGATACAAAAGTCGCAGAGAAGAAGCTCTGCGATTTTTTGTATTCTATTTTCCTCCCACTAGTTTCTTAATCTCGCTCAGTTTGTTGAGTGCCTCTAAGGGAGTGAGATTATCAATGTCTAGTGTCTTGACCTCGTCTCGTATTTGTTCTAGTACGGGGTCGTCTAATTGAAAGAAACTCAGTTGCATGCCACTTGGTGCGCTGACCGATGCCTTGCCACCACCAATCTTCTCTTGGCTATTGCATCCTGCTTCTTGGTTCCTTGCTCCTTGCTCTAGGTCAGAGAGTATTTGATTTGCTCGTTGGATAATCGACGATGGCATACCTGCTAGTTTCGCCACATGAATACCAAAACTATGCTCCGAGCCACCGCGCACCAATTTACGCATGAAGATGACTTTACCATTCGCTTCACGCACCGACACATTGTAGTTGCGTATGCGCTGGAAGCTCTCTTCCATCTCATTGAGCTCGTGGTAGTGGGTAGCAAATAGAGTTTTTGCATGTCCCTTTTGCTCGTGGATATATTCCACAATTGCCCAAGCAATGCTGATACCGTCATAGGTGCTTGTGCCGCGTCCGAGTTCATCGAAGAGCACCAGACTGCGTTCGCTGAGGTTGTTCAAAATACTGGCCGCCTCGTTCATCTCTACCATAAAGGTACTCTCACCTAATGATATATTATCGCTAGCGCCTACACGGGTAAATATCTTGTCCACGACACCGATGCTTGCGCTCTCAGCGGGAACGAAACTACCCATCTGTGCCATCAATACAATGAGCGCCGTCTGACGGAGTAGGGCAGACTTACCCGCCATATTCGGACCTGTGATGATGATAATCTGTTGCCCATTGTTGTCGAGTTGTACATCGTTGGGCACATACTCTTCATCTAGCGGTAATTGCTTTTCGATTACGGGGTGGCGACCTTGGCGAATATCAATCACCAGACTATCATTGATAGCTGGACACACATACTTATTTTCTACAGCAACACGTGCAAATCCCATCAAGCAGTCCATTTGCGCTATCACGTTGGCATCCATCTGCATTTGTGGTACATACTCGGTAAGTGCCAACATCAGTTCGGTGTAAAGGCGTGTCTCTATAATTTGAATTTGTCCTTCGGCATTGAGGATCTTGTCCTCATACTCTTTGAGCTCTTGGGTGATATAGCGCTCAGCATTGACCAAAGTCTGCTTGCGAATCCATGTTTCTGGCACTTGCTCTTTGTAGGTGTTGCGTACCTCCAGATAGTAGCCAAACACATTGTTGTATCCTATCTTTAGCGACTGAATACCCGTCGCCTCTATCTCTCGTTGTTGGATTTGCAAGAGGCGTTCCTTGCCATGTGCTTGTATGTCGCGCAGTTCATCTAGTTCGGCATTTACCCCCCGTGCAATGGTGTTCGGACGTCCTTGCACGGCAGGAGGATCCGGTGTAATCTCACGTTGGATTCTCTCGCACATCTCGCTGCATAGACTGAGTTGTTCGCCGAGCAAGTGCAAGTACGAATTATCAGTCGCGTTATCACAAATTTGCTTGATAGGAGCAATGCAGTGGAGTGCTACACTCAGTTGCACCATCTCACGAGGCGAAATTCTGCCCGTAGATATCTTGCCTACGATACGCTCCATATCCATGATTCGCTCAAGGTTCTCGCGGATAATCTCGCGCTCTTCTGGATGGCGGAAAAGATACTCTACCACCGTCTGACGGTTGCGAATCGCACGTACATCCTTCAGTGGGAATGCCAACCAGCGGTGCAGCAGTCGCCCACCCATAGGTGTGGTGGTGCGGTCAATAATATCGTAGAGCGTAGTGCTGTTCTCACGCTGTCCGCTTAATAGCTCCAGGTTGCGAATAGTGAAGCGGTCCATCCACACAAACTTATCCTCCTCAATGCGACTAAGATGCTGAATATGACCATTCTGCAAGTGTTGTGTAGCATCTAAGTAGTGTAATATTGCACCTGCTGCTATGATGCCTTCAGGCAATTGCTCAACGCCAAAGCCTTTCAAGTTCTGCACTTGAAACTGCTTGGTCAGCCTGTCCATAGCCGCATCGTGGGTCATCATCCAGTCGTCCAACTCAAAAGTGAAGTATTTGTTTCCAAAAGCTGCTTCAAACACTTGCTTTTTTCCACGCAAAAACAACACTTCTTTTGGTGCAAAGTTTACCAAAAGTTTGTCGATATAATCGCTAGTTCCTTGTGCAAGCAGGAACTCGCCGGTAGATATATCCAAGAACGAAACGCCTACTTCTCGTTTCCCGAAATTCACGCAAGCGAGCCATGTGTTCTCCTTTTGTTGTAGGGTAGTGTCGGAGTAACTTACACCTGGCGTAACTAATTCAGTCACACCGCGTTTGACCAATTTCTTGGTTAGTTTAGGGTCTTCCAACTGATCGCAGATTGCCACACGCAATCCTGCCCGTACCAATTTCGGTAGGTAGGTATCTAGTGCGTGAAAGGGGAATCCAGCCATCTCAAGTGCTTTGCCCTCTTTATTTGCTCCGTTGCTACGGTGGGTAAGTGTGATATTCAGTATCTTACTTGCTCTGACGGCGTCCTCTGCATATGTCTCGTAGAAATCGCCACAACGAAACAGCAACACTGCATCGGGGTATTGCGCTTTGATGTCGCGAAATTGCTTCATCATCGGTGTCTCTAATGCATCAATTTTTCCCATATATCCTTGCCTTTAAACTTTAATCTTTAAACTGCTTAACTACTTAATCTTTACATCAAACTTCAAATTGAACATTCGCCCTGTCAAATAGTTTGGGCAAGGCAATTGGAGTCCATTGATAGCTGAAACCCAGTAATAACTGTTTTCGTTTTTCCAACCTACAAGGTTAAATACATCAAATTGGATGCTCCAACTATCTACATGTTTTGCATTTTTCATCCATTTGTCGGTTTTTGCTGAGAAGGTACGACTTGCCCCCACATCAATACGTTTGAAGTCACTCAAGTGGCCGAGATAGCGCATATTTTCTTTGCGTGGATAGCCAAATGGTAGTCCTTCGCTCCAAATGAACTTGAGATGCAACTTGTATTGCGGTAACTGAGGTAGATAGTCTTGGAAATATATTGTGAGGTTGTATCGTTGTTCTTGTGGTGTAGGAATCCAACCGAGATGATGCTTGTCGTCAATAAATCTCATTCTGCTACGCATTGTGGAGAAACTAATCCATGAATCAGCACCAGGCACCAATTCACCCATGAGTTTCATATCCAATCCAATGGTGTAGCCTTCGCTATCATTCATGCCAGAGTAGCGTACGCGCACGTTGTCCACTGTGTAGCTCTCCATTCTATCAATCCACTTACCATAGGCTTCTGCCGTAAACTTGAAAGGTCGTCCCCATGCGCGGAAGTAGTAGTCAGTACCGAGAACTAATTGATAGGAGCGTTGTGCCTTCAGCTTATCGTTTAAGTGAATGCGATACACGCCCTTGTCGTCTTGAATGGTTTGTCGCAATTCTTTGTAGAATGGTGCTTGATAGTAGATACCTGTTGCTACACGGAATGTGAAATCTCGTTTCCAACCTGGCATCCATACGACACTCACGCGAGGAGAAGGTAGCACTTCGTTGGTGAAAGTCCAGTAGTTGAGGCGCATGCCAGCTGTGAGATATACTTTACCATTGTTGGTATTCCAATGATGCGTGTTTTGTGCATATGCTTGTAAACGTCCATTGAGCATTTTTGTGGTACCTTTCATGGCATAATAGAGCTCCATTTCTTTGTCCGCATTAGGCAAACTATATCCCAATGAATCTCGCCATTCCCACTCGCTGATGCGGTCTGTAATCATCTCCACTTGTCCGCTTACGCCCCATTTCAATGTATTAGTTCCGCGATTCCACTCACCGTTATGCGCTAAAGTGATTATGCCCGACTGCAGGGTATTACGTGCATGCTCGTGGTATTCCCCTTTTCCAAGTAGTTTCTTATTGCCTTCAGGCGTAGCTAATTCTCCATTTGCATCATATCCTCCGCCCGAATTATTCGCTTCATTCATGTCTTTTTGTCGCAATACATATGCAGTACGGATGTCGTATGTTTCCTGCTCATGTGTATAAAATCCGTTAAGGTCCGCGCTTATTGTTACTTCTGGGTGTACCTTACCACTTGCGCTCAATGCCACGAAAGCGGTACGGAACATGTCTTTTTCTTTGCCTTCGTGTTCTATCTTTTGTTCTATTGCATCTAATCCTCCCCAGTTTTTTACGGCGGAGTCGGGCATAAACTCATAACTATTCTGCGAGAAGTTGCCCATCAATCGAATCTCCCATGCTTCATCGTCTAATCGCCCTGTCGTCTTTTTGCCTACCTTCCATGTCATTTGCGTTTGATAATCTAGGAAGTTAGGCTTGTAGTTACCCTTTGTGTCCAATGCGCCTAGCATGTATTTGGATGTCTTATAGCGTATGCCGTGCATCTGACTTTGCAAACTATCTCCCCAACCTACATACGCACTTGCCCCAAGTAAGCTCATATTCAATCGTGATTCGAATGCTGTAGGTCGTTTATATTGTATATCTAGCACCGACGACATCTTATCGCCATATTTGGCGTCAAAACCGCCTGCAGAGAAGTCCACATTCTCCACCATATCTGTATTCACGAAACTCAGTCCCTCTTGCTGCCCGCTTCTAATCAATAATGGACGGTGTACTTCCAATCCATTGACATATACCGAATTCTCATCAAAGGTACCACCACGCACATTGTATTGGCTACTCATTTCATTGTTTTGCCTTACACCTGCAAAGGTGATGAGCAGACTCTCTATACCTCCACCCGTGGCGTCGGGCATTAGGCGTGCCACACTTACGTCTGTGCGCTCCATTGTCCCCGTCTGACGTTGGATACCTCGCACAGTAATCTCATTGAGCATTTCTTCGTTGGTAGGCAATATGACATTAACACCAAGCACTTGATTATGAGTGTATAGTTGCTGACGAATCGTCTCGTAGCCAATCATGGAATAGGTCATGATGATGGTATCTGCCATCTCCACAACAATATCATAGTAGCCATTCTGATTAGTGGTTGTGCCTATGGTAGTGCCTTCTACATATACATTCGCAAGTTCAATGCCACGGTTGTCAGAGTCCAGTACATAGCCATACAACCGCACTTCAGGCGTCTTTGCCCATAGTGTCAGCATACTTGCTAATGCGAGTAGAATATATGTACTAACCAGTCGTTTCATCTACATGTTTGCATTGTAATATCTTCGGTCATCGGTTACCTCTTTTCCTATGAAATCGGGCAACTCCACCACTTGTTCTTCGCTTTCTAGTTCAATCTCCGCCACTACTAGACCTTCATACTTGCCATGGAACTCATCCACTTCCCACTTAAGTCCCTCTTCCTTGGCAGGCACTATCCAGCGTGTTTTGTCAATGATAGTGCCTTGACATAGCTTTATCAACTCCACTGCATCTGCCACATCAATCTCTTTCTCCCATTCATAGCGTGCAAAATGTCCTGCTGCGGGTTTGCCTTTGATGGTGAGATAGGCCTTGTCATCGCTGATGCGAACACGTACCGTACCCGTCTTTTCACGGGATATATACCCCTGACGGATATGATGATGATCCACTGCTATTTGTTTGTAGCAGTCGCTCGTTACCAAGTATTTGCGTTCAATCTCCATATCTAACAGCGTAGCGTTCTATTTGCGCTCAGCGCAAATATTCACCAAATGCGCAATGCTGCAATAGTCTATGCCTGAATGCGTGCTCAAGCCGATCTCGCAAGTACGTGAGTTGCTCACACCCATTGTTGCTCCTGCTTTCTCCACTTGTGGCTTGAGTTTGCGCAGTGCCCATTCATTCAGTGACGGCTCGGTGAAGCCCTTATCTCCTGCAAATGCGCAGCAACCAATCTCCTCAGGTACTAGTACATTCTTCGCACATGCTTTAGCCACACGGATAATCGCATCTGCTACGCCCATCTGACGAGTAGAGCAAGTTACGTGTACTGCCACGCAAGTGTCGAGTGGAGTGATTTCTACCTCGCTCATTACAAACTTATCGATAAACTCCGCGGGTTCGTACAATTTCATATGCTGCATGGTATGGCGCATGCGATGCAAGCATGGACTCTGGTCGCATAGTATTGGCCAACGACCATTATCGCTCGCTTTCAGCAATGCCAACTCTAGTTCGGCGGCTTTGCGCGCTGCCTCGTCGGGCATACCTTTGCTCTCCCAAATTGTACCACAACAGAGGTTCTCCATATTCTTGGGGAATATCACCTCATAGCCTGCTTTGTTCAGCAGTTCGGTCATATCATTGATGAGCGGTTTGTTGCCCGAACCCAGGCGTTGGTTCAAGCATGATGGGAAATACACCACGCGCTTGTCTTGCAGACCTTTTAGTCCGTTCACTACTCCATACTCAATGGCAGTCTTCTTCTCTTTCTTGCGCACAGGGCGAGGCAAGGATGGTGTCCATAGTGGCATTAATCTGCCAGAACCATAGTGCATCGCTTTGCCCAATAGCCTAGTAGCCTTATCGCCTAATACGCTATGTGCCACATTCGCTACTTCCAATATACCTGTCAGTGCAGTGCCAATATTAGCCAAGTTCTTACCTGCCCAATAACCTATCTGCTTACCAGCGGCACTCATATCGTTTTCACGCACCAAGTGGATATAGTCGCCCACATTGATTTTGATTGGGCATGAGGTGGAGCATAGTCCGTCACCTGCGCACAAGTCACGACCAATACGACGGAAGTCTTTTTCCAAACTACTGAGCAACTTCTTCGCCTCTCGCCTGTTTGCCTTATCGCTGTCTTTCCTAATCGCCTCTTTCAATCTTGCCATCTCACGCTGTACCACGATACGCTGACGGCTAGACAACGCATATCCGCATGCCACGCAGTTCACTTCGCAGAAGCCGCACTCGATGCAGCGGTCAATCATCTCGTGCACCTCTGGCAAAGGCTTGATATGTTCGATATAGGAGTGTTCATCTTCGTTGAAGATCACGCCAGGATTCATGATGTTGTCTGGATCGAAGAGTTTCTTCACCTCGCACATCAGTTCGTAAGCATCATCTCCCCATTCGCGACGAACGAATGGCGCCATGTTGCGACCTGTTCCATGCTCTGCCTTCAGACTGCCGTGGTATTTATCCACCACTAAATCCACCACTGCACGCATCATACCGTCGTATTGCTTGATAGCCTCTGGCGAGTCAAAGCGTTGGTTGAGGATAAAGTGGTAGTTACCCTCTAATGCGTGACCATAGATTACGGCTTCGGGATAATTGTGGTCAATGAATAGTTGTTGCAAGTCTAGGGTAGCCTCTGCTAGATGCTCGATAGGGAAGGCGATGTCCTCAATTAGACAGGTGGTGCCAATCTCGCGTGTACCGCCCACAGCGGGGAAGATACCGCTACGCATTGCCCAATACTTGCCTGTCAATACTGGATCAGAAGTGAACGCAGCAGGCTGGCACAACTCGTAGTGTTGCAATATACCTTGTAATCTAGTGTTCTTATCGGTTAGTTCTTTTGCAGTCAGTGCGTCGGTACGAATCAGTGCTGCGCCTGCATCCTTAGGCAATCCTTGAAGTTCGGGAAAGTCTTTTTCCACTGTGCGCATGGCTTTACGATCGAAGAACTCTGCTGCAGATAGCAACCCAGTTTGCTTCATTTCGGTGATAGCCTCGCATGCTGCTTTGGTGGTAGGGAAGAGCAGCAGTGCTGATGCACTATAGGGTTGAATTTCGCCTGTGGTCATCGTCACTTCTGAGAGGAACGCCAATGTGCCTTCGCTACCTACCATTAGATGGGCGATAATGTCAAATGGGTCGGTCATCTCCACAAATGGTAGGATGGTCAAACCCGTCACATTTTTGATGGAGTACTTTTTGCGTATAAGGTCGCACAGTGCTTTATTCTTTTGTGTTTGAATGCGCAAGTCATCAATCTTACGGATGAACTTAGCATGCGACATCAAGAATTCCGAACGGCTCTCCTTATCGCCTGTGTCCAATATCGTACCATCAGCCAAGATGATTCGTGCAGACTTGAGTACACGGTAGCTGTTGGCATGCGTGCCGCAGCACATACCAGAAGCATTGTTCATCACGATGCCGCCTACCATAGCCGATTTCAGACTAGCAGGGTCTGGTGTGAAGTACCTGCCATAGGGTTTGAGTATTTCATTCACGCGTTGGCCCACTATACCAGGTTGCAGGGTGATGCTTTTGCCTTCGTCGTGCACGGTGTACTTCTCCCATTTCTTGCCGCACACTACTAGCAGACTATCGCTGATGGCTTGTCCGCTCAAACTGGTACCTGCAGCACGGAAAGTAATGTGTTTACCCTCCTTGCGTGCGCGTGTGATGACGGCTTGCACCTCTTTTTCGGTTGATGGGTGCAATACCTCTTCAGGAATCAAGCGGTAGAATCCCGCATCCGTTCCCCACGCCAATCGTTCGATATACTTTTTCATATAATCTAGTCTCTAAACACTAAACACTAAACTCTAAACTAATACAAGTAAAACTTACTTGACTCTTCGCGATATTTCTCTACATCCTTGTCCCAATATGCCTTAGCATCCTCCCAGCGGTAGCGTTTGCCAAAGAGTTCTTTGATTTGGTCCGTGCCGCATACTTTGTTGAACATACCAAAGCGTTTTTGGTCGCAGTGTGTAAACCAATCTTGTTCAGGCCATAGGCGCATCATCTCTTGCACTACATAGAATTGTATCTCGCTGAGTGCAGCTTTCTGGTAGTCCACTATGTGCACTTGCACACCTTGGATGTTTTCGCCTTTGAATACGCTGTAGTAGGGTTTGTAGTGTAGTGGACGGAATATTACGCCTGGCAGCTCTAGCGCGTTGAGTGCAGTAGCGAGACTATCGGCGTTGACCCATGGTGCACCCATCACCTCGAATGGCATGGTATAACCTACACCGATGTTGATATAGTAGAACTCGCCAAATATACCTGTTACAGGGTAGTATATTGCTGTTCTGCCGTGTGGCACATGAGGCGAAGCTACGATCCACTCCAGTCCAGTCTCATCCCAAGTCATGTCGCGTGTCCAGCCCTGCATCTCCACTACGGTCAGTTTGCAAGGTTTTTCAGCTTTGGCGTTGAGGTACAATGCCAACTCGCCGGGAGTTTGACCGTAAAGGTATGGTATAGCAAATCGGCTCACGAAGGATACAAATCCCTCTTCTACGAGGCATCCTTCAATCTTCTCGCCACCTAATGGATTGGGGCGATCTAGTACGACGAGCTCTTTGCCGAATGTCTGACATGCCTCCATGAGGTTACCCATAGTGGAGATATAGGTATAACTGCGGCAGCCGATATCCTGGATGTCATACACCATCACATCTATCTCATCCATCATCTCTTTGGTCGGCTTACTGGTCTTGCCGTATAGGCTATACATTTTTAGACCTGTTTTTGGGTCTATTTCATTGTCCACATGGTCGCCAGCGTAGATGTTGCCACGCACGCCGTGCTCAGGTCCGTAGAGTGCGACGAGGTTCACATTCTCTGCTTGCCAGAGGATATCGATGGTGGATACTAGGTTGTGATCCACGCCTGTTGGGTTGGTGCATAGTCCTACGCGTTTGCCTTGCAGCACATCGAAGTTGCGTTCTCGTAGTACCTCGATACCTGTTTTTACTTGTGCCATGGCTGTCATAGCACTCATCAGCAGCACTGCTGCTATCGTCCATTTTCTATGTGTCATATTTTTCATGTTTTATATTCTCGCCTTTAGCCTTTAAGCTATAGCGGCTATGCCGCGTCCTATTGCCCCTCAAGGCGTCCAATCCCCTCTTAATCCAGCATCTGTCCAAAGTTGTTCGATAATTGTATCATTTGATCATACTCCTCTGGCGAGAGGTCGTAGAAGTAGTAGTTGCGTGGATCTACGGGTTTGCCATTTAATCGTACCTCGTAGTGCAAGTGTGGACCAGTGGATTTGCCTGTATTCCCCACGAGTGCGATGATATCGGAGCGGCGTACTTTCTGCCCCCTACGCACTAGCGACTTGTACAGATGGGCATACAATGTCTGATAACCAAAACCGTGATCTAGTATCACCGTATTGCCATATCCTTGTTTCCATCCTGTGAAAGATACAGTGGCATTACCCGTAGCAAACACCTCCGTGCCAGTTGGTGCTGTAAAGTCCATGCCTTGGTGGAAACGGCGCACATGATATACGGGGTCAATACGCATACCATAACCTGAAGCTACGCGCTTAAGGTCTTTGTTCATCACTGGTTGGATGGCAGGGATATTCTCCATGCGTATCTCTTGGGTTTTGGTCATCTGCAGCACCTCGTCGTAGGATTTTGCTTGAGTATATAGTTCTTTCTCCAGCATATCCACTTTCATTGTCAATTCTGCAGCCAATTGGCTATTGGTCATCAGTGCGATACTATCGTAGTAATCGATTCTGCGTTGTGTACCTTGTCGAATGCTTAGTGGTATAGGTTCTGCACCGAACAATACGCGATAGAGGTTGTCATCGCGTTGCTGCAGGTCGGTCATTACAATTTGCATTTGGTCCACTTGTTGATTCAGAATCTCCAATTGTGATTGCATGGTTTCTTTTTCGCGCAACAACTGCTTCTCGCGTGGAGAAGGGAAGAATGTTAGAAATAGGAATAGGAAAACTACTCCGAGTACAATACCTGCCAGTATGTAAATACCTGTTTGGCGTAGCCAATAGCGTATGCCATGTTCCACTTGCTCCATGGCAAGCGTCTCTGGATTGATTTTATATTTCTTTTTTGTCATATATCCTAACTTTTAGAACTCTTAAAACTCTTAGAACTTTTATGACCCTCTTCTTTTGCTGTGCGCCAAAAGAAGAAGTACCCCTTTTGCTTATCTTTTTCCTCTTTGCTTCGTGCGACATATACGGGCTCCATCGTGTAGGGGTTGAGCCCTGTGTAGAACATCGTTGTAGCCAATGTCATGGGCGTGGGAGTGAAATCCTGTACCTGCTCGGGGCGGTAGTGGAGGCGCTTGCATTGCTCCGCCAATTGTTGCATATCCTTGTTGGTGCACCCTGGGTGCGAGGAGATGAAGTAGGGTATCAACTGCTGGCGCAGCCCCGCCTCTGTGTTCACTAGCTCAAAGAAGCGGTGAAACTTCTCATACTCTTGCCACGAGGGTTTGCGCATTAGCTTCAGGACTTCTGTGCTTGTGTGCTCGGGTGCTACTTTGAGTCGCCCCGACACATGCTTGGTGATGAGTTCGCGTCCGTATGCCTCGTTCATCAGGTCATAGCGTATGCCACTGCCAACAAACGATTTCTTGATGTATGGCAACGCGTCCACGCGTCTGTATATTTTCATCAGGGGTGCAAAATCCTGATTGAGGTTCTTGCATATCGTTGGGTGCAAGCAACTGGGTCGTGCGCATTTCTCACATAGACTCATGTCTTTGCCGTGCATGCCGTACATATTTGCCGATGGCCCACCTAAGTCGCTCAGGTAACCCCTCCAATCGGGTAGATCTTTGAGTTTGTCTATCTGCCTAAGTATGCTTGCCTCCGAGCGCGAAGCAATCTGTTTGCCTTGATGCGCGGCGATGGTGCAGAAACTGCAACCGCCAAAGCATCCGCGGTGCATACACACCGAGAAGCGAATCATCTCGTAGGCGGGTATGTGTTTGCCTTTGTATTTCGGGTGTGGATGATATTGGAATGGCAGGTCGTATATCGCGTCCAGCTCCTCGGAGGTCATGGTGGGGTATGGCGGATTGACTACCACATATTGGTTGCCCACGGGCTGAATGATAGTGGTGGCATTGATCTTATTGCTCTCTGTCTCGATCAGTCGGAAGTTCTCCGCATGCACGCGCTTGCTCTTCACTGCGTCTTCGTGGCTGTGTAGGGTGATGTAGTGTGGTGTAGGATGGTGTAGTGTTGTGTAGTGTGGTGTAGGGTTGTTTTTTGTGAGATATGCTATTTGCGGGATCGCCTCTAAACTCTCGCCTTTCGCCTCTCGCCTTTCGCCTCTCGCCTCTAAACAACGGGCAATCGCCACCACCTGCTTCTCCCCCATGCCATATACCAGCACATCCGCTTTGCTGTCCACTAGGATGCTGGGCTTCAGGCAGTCCGACCAATAGTCGTAGTGCGTCAGTCGTCGCATGCTGGCTTCTACGCCGCCGATGACGATAGGCACATCGGGGTAGAGTTGGCGGAGTATATTGCAGTAGGTGATGGTGCAGTAGTCGGGTCGCATACCTGCTTTGCCTTCGGGGGTGTATGCGTCGTCCGAACGCAGACGTTTGGCAGCGGTGTAGTGGTTGACCATGCTGTCCATGCTGCCCGCCGTTACGGCAAAGAATAGCCGTGGTCGTCCTAGCTTGGTAAAGTCGCGGTGGTCGCCTCGCCAGTCGGGTTGAGGTACGATGGCGACTTTGTATCCTGCATGTTCGAGTACTCGTCCGATAACGGCAGCACCAAAAGCGGGATGGTCGATGTATGCGTCCCCTGAGAAGAGGATGACATCCACTTCGTTCCATCCACGGAGTTGCAACTCCTTCTTTGTGGTGGGCAGATATACTTTGAGATCGGTGCTTGCGACCATGAAAATTATTTACTTTGTAAATATCGGCCGCAAAGGTACTAAAAATATTGCATATTTGCAAATATTTTGTGTAGAATGGTGTAGAGTAGTGTAGGATTGTTTGCTTCCCGATAGTATCTATCATCTTATAATGCGCCTCTATAATAATGCTGCAAAAATCTTCGGCACAGAAGGGGTTTTGCGCCGAAGGTTTGAGAATATGGAGAGTAAAATGGTATATACAACACGCGAGAAGTGTAGTATTTACAGGGCTTCCCGCGTGGGTGTATTTTTTTTGAAAAAAGTTTCTTAGCGCGAAGATTGTGCCGAAGATTTGGTTATTATGTACTATGAGGTAAGAAGAATTCTTATGGGCACTTTTGAGTTTAACTAGTTTACCTTCTCGGGTCGGGGAGGAGCCAGGCAATATAGTCGGCATCGTAATGGTTGATGCCAGAGGCAGAGGTGTCGAAATAGTAATTGGCTGCTGCCTCGGCACCAAACACGCCATCGCCCATTTCAATCATATTCAAGTACACCTCCATGATGCGTTCCTTGCCCCAAAGGAACTCTATCAAGACCGTGAAATATGCCTCTACCGCTTTGCGCAGGTAGGTGCGCGAGTGGAAAGTGAAGATGTTCTTTGCCGTTTGTTGGGAGATTGTACTGCCTCCGCAGACAATACGCCCATAGCGCTGATTCTGCTCATACGCATAGGAGATAGCATCCCAATCGAAGCCACGGTGCTCGTAGAATTTGGCATCCTCGTGGTCGATGACAGCTGCGATGAGGTCGGGGGAGATGTCCTCCAATGGCGTCCACTGGTGCTGTATGTCCAGTTGGCGTCCCTCCTGACGTGCCTCGATATGACGGAGCAACATCAGAGGCGTGAAAGGAATAGGAACGAACTTGAAAAGCAGGACAATAAGTAGCGTGCCAAGAAAGAAACTCAACAGCAGCGTGGTAAGGATATTAGCGAATTGCTTTGCCATTTTCGTCGATGAGAGTGCCGAAGCGGTTAGACCATTTGCCAAAAGAAGCAAAGAAAGTGTGCTTGGTTTGGGCAGTGATATCATAGAAGCGAGGTGGCGTGAGGACGCGGTAACGTTTGTCCATCAGACCTTTCTTGCCATTGTAGTCGGTATAGACATAGCAGTTGGTTTCCTCCCAGATCTCGTTGTCTTGCGCGTCCTTGCGGCCAGTGTTGTAGGAGAGCTCGGAGATGGACTTATAGATGACCTCGTAGATGAGTTTGCCGTCGTAGGAGAAGAGGTGCTGGATGCCGTTGTACTCGGTGGCGATAAGCCCCTCCGACCAATCGATATCAATGGACTTATACGTGCCCAGCAAGACTGTATCCAGAGCATAGTTATAGACGATACATTGGTCGTCAAGACGGGTGTTGTAGAGGCGGTGCTGATACTCGTTCTCAATCATGGAATATGAAGGTGGCAGTACCCATTGCGCTGCGGTGTCGATGAGTCCGACCTTGTCGTTATCGACATTGACGATGAGTTTGTCGCGGTGGTAGAGTAGGTCGTATTGGCCTTTGTACTTGAAGCCCTGGGGATTGACGATAGAGCCGTCGCGGCGGAAGATGTAGATGGTGTCGCTCTTGACCATGATGCCACGGTCGCAGGCGAACTCCCATGCTTTCTCATAGATGAGGGGCGTGATGAGCTGGGCGGTGTTGAGGTTGATGAAGGCGCGGCGGTTGTTCTTGGCGAGGATGGCGATGGTGTCGCTGTAGTTGATGTGCAGCCAGTCGATGCTGTCAAGGAGTATCTCGCCCGTCTCGGGGTTGTAGATGTGGTCGCCGTGCTTGTAGCGGAGGTGGTTGTTGCCGATCTCCTCGCCGTAGAGTTTTTTCTCCATGCGTTTGGAGGCAGATGAGATGGTGCCGCTGAGGGCAACGATAATGGCGATGACCACCACCGTGGCGGAGGTGATGAGCAGAATGGTTTTGGTAGATAGCGACTTGAGGCGCTGGATGAAGGTTGATTTCATACTGTTTAGTGTTTAATGTTGAATGTTTAGGGTGGTTTAATGACAACGGTTTTGGTTGTTTTGCAGTGCAAAGGTAGTGGAAATAGTTGGGATAGGAAAGGATTTTAGGCGAGAATGTACGAAATGAAAAATGGCGTGTATGAATTAATATCACACACACCATTTTGTACAGTTTAGAGGACGCCCTGCGGGCTACAGTTTATAGTTTAGAGGCAGGGGTTAGAGGGACCAGACGATGAAGCTGACATTCTTATATACGCGGGGTTCCCATTGCCCCGAAGCGATGCCGCGACCGTCGATGGTGCGATGCCAACCAATAGCCGAACTGCCGACGAGATAGATAGCATTGGTTGTACCGATGTCCACCAACGCTTGTGAGAAATCGTGCAACGACTCGGGTGTAAAGGTCTCGGCAACAACCACTTTGCCCTCCAACTCGCATAATCCACGGCGAGTAGATTGGCTCTTGAGCTCGTTCTCAACGAGTGTCTCGTTGGACACCAGAGGATACTGGCGGAAGAAATAGCCTCCGACCTCTGTGGCCTGCTCGAAGAGCGGGGAGTTGTCCGCCACACCGATGGTGACTTCGTCGCCGATGATACTGCAATAGCCCTTCTTGCTTAGTCCCCAACTGAGCGGCTTACCACGAAGGACGAAAGCACCTACGATCTTCTTGTTGTCGGCACGAACATCCGCAGCCTGAAAGACGAGGAGGTTGCGCGTGGTGTCGTCGATGCAAGAGTATCCCACCTCGAGGCGAGGGGTGACATTGAGAGGAACATAGAGGCGCATGGGGATGTCGTTGACGGTAGTATCTTTGGTGACAACGCATGGCGTGGAGATACTATCTAGCGAACCAAGCCATCCACGCAAAGGATGAGGTACGGATGCCACTGCATTTCGCTCGAATACGCCCTCTTCAGAATCATGGCTAGGGTGAAGGGTGAAGAACAAGACTATGCCCACAACAATGGCTAGCAGTACGCCGATAAGCAGGAGCCAACCATACCGTTTGCGAGGAGTAGGAGCAGAGTCGCCTATGATGCGAATCTCGGTATCTTGTATGTCAAATTGGTTTTGTGTCATATACTTTTTTCGATAAATTCTTTCAGGGACTTGAGTGCCTCTTTGGAGGCGGATAGCGTGTAGGTGTTGTCGCGGTCTTTGAGCAGGAGTTGTTGGCGCGAGATGTTGATGTGGTAGATGTGATTCATGTTGATAATCAGGCTTCTACCGATGCGGACGAACATATTGCGCATGTCGGGCAACTGTTTGCTAATCATATCTTCGAGCTGACCGAGTTGGAAAGTCACCATGCGAATCTCACCACCCGAAATAAGCAGGTTGCTATAGTTGCCATCCGACGAGATGTAGATGATTTGCGCTGCCGCTACACGCAGCAGTTCGTTGGAGGTCGATATGATGAGATGGGTCTTCACGCTGACTGATTAAATCGAGTGCAAAAGTAGTGAAATATTGTGGGGCACGCAAATTATTGCGGGCAAAATGTACGAAATGGGCGGATTAGTGTATGAAATATAGGTTTTACTTTTTCACTTTGATATAAGTGATCGTGCCTTCGCTGCTGGTGAAGATACATTCCGTGCCGCTCAGCGGGAGCGGGGTATTGAGGATAGAATTGCCAATCTTATGGCGGAAGAGTACCTTACCCGTCTCGGCATCCATACCCAGCAACAAGCCGTTCTTGGTACTCACCCACAAGGTGCCATCCTTCTCTAGCGGCATAGCAGGATTGTGTTCGTAGCCAAAATCGGCGTGAGTCACCCAGCGGGGGGTGGGGGACGCTTCGCTAAGAGCACCCCAACAATCAACAGATTGTTCGGGGACCCCGCTATGGGCTATTGGCGATGGGCTATTGGCTATTGGGTATTGAGTAGGTAGGGCGACGATGGTGTCCCACATGCACTTGGAATAGACCGTCTTGCCATCTTCGCTTATGCCGACCGTCTCGCGTACCTTATACTGGTTGGTGCGCCAAACGACAGCGCCCGTCTCGGCGTCGAGGCAAGTGAAATAGCGGTCGGGAGCCGTGATAAAAATCTTGCCATCGGCTGCCACAGGCCATACGCTAGCAGGGGAGAGCTTGGGATTGCCCTTGCCGTTGTTCCACTTCCATGCCAGCGAACCATCCGAGAGGTTGAGGGCATAGAGATGCGTATCCCAACAGCCGAAATAGAGTTTGTCGCGATATACCAATGGGCGAGTGAGGACATAGTTCTTCAATTCGTCGAACGACCACTTGACTTTGCCCGTATGGATATCAATAGCGAACATTCGGCCGTCGCCACCACCGATATATGCCACGCCCTCGTGGATAGTGGCTGCGCCCATAACGGCTTGATTGGTAGTGATATGCCAAAGTTCCTTACCCGTATTGGCATCGAGTCCATAGATGTTGTAGTTGGCACTACCGAAGACCACTACGCCGTCGCTGACAGCAGGTGAGCCGACGATACGCATGCCGGTAGGGAAAGTCCAAAGCGTCTTGCCAGAGCGGAGATCGAGCGCGTACATACATCCTATGTCGTCGCCGATGAAGAGGCGCTGGCCGTCGGTGACAGGGGTGGAGTAGATACCGCCTTGAAGGGCGCGGTGCCATTGGCGGCGGACGTTCTTGTATTGCTTATTGACGGAGAAATCAGGGCGCAAGGTCTCGTTGGATGGACCATAAGTCTTTGTGCCAAAGGGGAGGCTGAGCCAGTGTCTTATTATATTGGACGCCCCTTGGGGGCTATTGGACGGCGTTTCGCCTGTTGGTGATAGGACGCGTTCGTAGAAGCGGATGGAATCGGTGATGGAGATTATAGAATAACCATTTGTACCGTCTTTGTCGCGCAGATTAGAGCGATTGAGCACATCGGCTATACCGTCGCAGTCGAAAAGTAGGTTGCGGTGGTAGTGTCCGCCCATGATGCATTGCACGTTGTGCTGGCGCAGCACATCGGTCACGTCATACCAGTTGTCCACATCGCCATTGCGCAGCGGGTAGTGGGTGAAGACAAAGATAGGCGCGTCGCCTGCCTTGGACACACTATCCAGATTATGCTTCAGCCACGCTATATCCTGCGGCGCCACATGTCCGTCTGCCATACGGATGACGGGTCCCGAATTGAAGCCAATGAAGTACATGCCATGGTGCGTGAACGCAAAGCGGCTGTCGCCAAACACGCGTGTGAAATCCATCACGCCCGACTCCGACCACGTAGTCTCGTGGTTGCCCGAAGCTGCATAATAGGGTACATGTAGTTGGTCTAAAGTAGCCTTGATGGCCTCGATGGACGCACGGTCACCATTCTCGGTGAGGTCGCCCGTAATGACAACGAACTCGATAGCAGGATTCTGATTGATGTCGGCGATGGAACGCTGAAGGTCCTCCATCGGGCGTGGGTTGGAGGTAGAGATATGCGTGTCGGTGAGCAACGCAAAAGAGAAAAGAAGAATGGATAGGAGTTTCATGGTGTGTAGGGTGGTGTAGGATGGAGTAGAATGGAGTAGAATGGAGTAGGATGGAGTAGAATGGAGTAGGATGGTGATTATTCGAGTTGGAGGTTGAGTTGATTCTTGAGATCTACGAGGTGGGGATTGAGTTCGGATAGTAGTTTGTATTTCTCTGCTGCCGTATATGCCTTTTGGCTACGGTCGAACTCTGCGACCTCTACTTGCAATTTTAGTAGATCATTTTGCAGTGCATCGCGCACGATGTCCATCACGCGTTTGCCAAACTTGGCAAACTCTTGTTTTTGCCAAGGATTAGCAACGGTGATGCGGCACAGCGTATCGGATACCAATGTGGGCTTGCAGTTGTTGAGCATAGCCACTAGACGCTCTTCCCCACGGAAGTGTTGGCTCAGACCAACCCACGCGTCAATGAGTTGGTCAGCTGTAAAAGGGGTGTTGCGCTGTAGATCGGCTGCGCCTGTAGATGGTAGATTGCTTTGCTGTAGATCGGCTGCGCCTGTAGATGGGGTACTAATCAAGCCTAGATCACCCAGCGATGGCATGGCACCAAGGGAGGGGGTATTGGGGCGAGTAGGCGATTGAGGCGAAGAGGCGATTGGGCGAGCAGTAGCACTAGGGGTGCTAGATTGGCTAGAAGGACTAGATGGGCTAGATGGACTAGATTGACTAGATTGACTAGACTGACTAGAAGGGCTAGGAGTAGTCGTGCGCTTGGGTGATGGAGTAGGTGGAGTAGGTGTGTCGGTAGGGTCTAGCAGACGACATAGCTTGACAAGTGCCAATTCTACGGTTAGGCGTTTGTTTTTAGTTGTGCGGTAGTTGATATCGCAAGTGTTTATCACATCTAGTGCCAGGAACAACCATTTGGCATTGCAGCGCGTAGCTTGCTCTTGGTAGTGCTGACGAATGGTGTCGGATGTCTCAAGGAGTTGCACGGTGGCAGCGTCCTTGCTGACAAGCACATCGCGCAAGTGTTGGGCAAAGCCCGTCACGAAATGTCCGGCATCGAAGCCCTTGACGAGCACCTCGTTGAGCAGCAAGAGTGCGCTGCTGACATCACCAGCGAGAGCAGCATCCACGAGGCGGAAATAGTAGTCTGTATCTAGTACATTGAGTACTTCGATGGCTTGCTCGTAGGTGATGGTAGTGCCGCAGAATGATACCAATTGGTCGAAGATACTGAGTGCATCGCGCATACCACCATCTGCCTTCTGTGCCACCACGTTGAGTGCCTCTTCGCTGACATTCACACCCTCTTGGCGTGCCACATATTGGAGGTGACGGATGGTGTCGGCCACGGTGATGCGGCTGAAGTCATAGACTTGGCAACGGCTGAGGATAGTAGGCAAAACCTTATGTTTCTCGGTGGTTGCTAAGATGAAAATGGCGTATGCTGGTGGCTCCTCCAATGTCTTCAATAGTGCATTGAATGCACCTTGCGACAGCATGTGCACCTCGTCAATGATATAGACGCTGTACTTGCCTATTTGTGGCGGAATACGCACTTGATCGATGAGCGAACGGATATCCTCGACGGAGTTGTTGGAGGCCGCGTCCAACTCATGGATATTAAACGACCGTTGTTCGTTGAAGGCGGTGCACGATTCGCATTGGTTGCATGCATCATGCTCAGGGGTAGGGTTGAGACAGTTGATAGTTTTGGCGAAGATGCGCGCACAAGTGGTTTTGCCTACTCCGCGAGGACCGCAGAAGAGGTAGGCGTGAGCTAAATGGTTGGTTCGTATGGCATTACGCAGAGTTTGCGTCAGTGCCTGCTGACCTACCACACTCTCGAAAGTCGTGGGACGATACTTTCTGGCTGATACGATATAATGATCCATAATAAATAATTAATGCGCAAAGATACTACAATTTTTGGAATTAGACAAATAAAAAAGCAAAAACTTTGTATTTGTATAGTAATGGCATGATTTTTGTATTCAAATAAGTGACAATAAAATTTATTAATTATCCAAATTTATTGAGATATGAAAAAGTATATATGTGATGTATGTGGTTGGGAGTATGATCCAACCGTTGGTGTAGAAGAAGCAGGAATTGCTCCAGGCACTGCTTGGGAAAATGTTCCAGCAGATTTTGTTTGCCCACTATGTGGCGTGGGAAAAGATGAGTTTTCAGCAGTAGAATAATGCTATGCTTTTGCTCTACGAGCAAGAGAGAAGTTAAACTCCAATCCACCTTCGGGGCGATTGATTGCGGTGATTTTTCCTCCATGGAAAATCACCGCATGTTTTACGATGGAGAGTCCTAAACCAGTGCCGCCTGCTTTGCGACTGCGACCTTTGTCCACGCGATAGAAGCGCTCAAAGATATGTGCCAATGCTTCATTTGGAACTCCCTGACCATTGTCGGTAATACTGAAATATAGATTTGATGGGTCTTGGTTGGTGAGTTGGATATTGATTTGTGCTTTCTCTACATAGTTGATGGCGTTGTCCACGATATTGTGGAAAATGGAGTAGAGTAGCGTATAGTTTCCTGAGATAATCAAGTGTTTAGGTATATTGTGTGTGATGGTAGCACCTGCTTGCGAAGCGCGCAAAGATAGGTCTTGTACCACATTCTCCACCACGGTATAAAGGTCTAATTGTAGGCGAGTGTAGAAGTCGGTTTGGGTGTCAAGTTTGTTGATAGTGGATATATCTTCCACAAGGTTGGCAAGGCGACCCGATTGCTGATAAGCCCGCTCAATGAATTGTCGGCGTTGTTCTTCGGTCATGTCGGGGTGCATGAGGATAGTTTCCAATGCTCCGCGAATACTCGCTACAGGTGTTTTGAGTTCGTGACTGATGTTCTGTGTCAATGTTAATCGTTGCTGCTCGCGTGCCTTGTTAATCTTCTGCTTGTAGAAGGCATAAAAGATGCCTACAATAGCAATAATGCCTATTCCTATAAGAATCCAAATGTTCATGGTGTTGTGTAGCGTTGTGTAGAATGGTGTAGTGTTGTGTAGAGTGGTTAATTTTCGAAGAGGTATCCGTAGCCAGACTTGGTGATAATGCGTTTGCCGTACTGTCCGAGTTTGCGGCGGAGGTGGGTGATATGCACATCTACGGTACGTTCGAGTACATAGCCGTTGCTGTCCCACACATTATTAAGCAAGTGATCACGTGATAGGATTTGTCCGCGATGGGTGAGCAGGTAGCAGAGTAATTCAATCTCTTTGCGCGTAGTTTTCACATTTTCGCCATCCACCATGAGCGACATATCGGCTTTGTTCACTACAATACCTTCAAACACAATGCAGTCGTTGCTGATAGGTCTTTGTTCTTGGTTCTTGGCTCCTTGTTCTGCAGTTCTGCGAAGCACCGCTGCTACTCGCGCCAGTACTTCGGCAATACGGAAGGGCTTGCTGATATAGTCATCTGCGCCTAACTTAAATCCCTGAAGCACAGTATCTTCGTCGCTCAATGCTGTTAGGAAGATGATAGGAATAGACGCCCCTTGAGGGCTGTTAGGCGATGAGGCGATGAGGCTATTAGGTGAAAGGCGCAGCTTTTCTGCCATTTCCAACCCCGACATGCCATCCATCATAATGTCGAGAAGGATGAGTGAAATAGGCGATGAGGCGATAGGGCTATCAGGCAATAAGAGAGCCAATGCTTCTTCTGCGGAGTGCGCAACAAGTGTTTCGTAGCCTGCTTTTTGCAACGAATAGGAGAGAATCATGCAGATATCCTCTTCATCATCTACTATGAGTATGCGTTGTTTTGCCATATTGATGATATAGTTTCGGCTGCAAAGTTAGTAAAAATATTTCAATCGACCAACCAGATTGTGCAAATTAATGATTTATTAATATTTTTTGCCGATATTGCAAACAAAAGGTGTGTCAGTATCGTGACACACCCTTGGGGTTTGGTAATTGTTATTTTTGTTCCTCTTCTTGCTTTTGTTTAGCTTCTCTGCGGTCTTTGATTGCACTAATCACAAAGAAAGGACCCATGAAGACTGCTACCATACCCAAAGCAAGGAGGATCATTGTCAAATCATCCATAGTTGTTATTGTTTTTTGATAGTTAAACTTATAGTTATCGGACGGCGTTCCGCCTATTGGTTATTGGACGGCTGCGCCTATTGGATATAGGTTAGATAACTACCAAAAACTATGGAATGGGAAAGAGATATGTTCTGTAGGTAAACTAAGTGGCGTTGTGCATGATAGTGCCACTATACGCTTGATATTGTGAGAGATACTATTGGCTTGGTAGCGTAATGCTGCACATAATTGCTGCGTGTTGGTACGCAGTTGCCATGATGTAGAAATACGCTCTTGGCGGCGAGTGCGCAAGCGATTATCTTCGCTACGCGTACCGATTTGGTACGAAGTGAGGGCATCAGTCCAATCGTATTGTTGCTGAAGACGTTTGGCGTAGTCCTCTGATATATCATTTAATACGGAAGGCGCTGCGTTTGCACTCGCTGATGGACAAGATGCTGTATCTTGAGCAGAAAGGTCGGACATATGCACAGAAGCACATAGTCCGATTATCAATACGAGCAATATATAGCGCAAGTCTCTCACTACAAATCCGTTTTATGCTGCAAAGGTACAACAAAATTTGCACATTCGCAAATGATTTGAGTAAAAGTTCACTTTTGAGCGAAAAATCTATTTTTATTGTCGATGAATCCATGAAATCTATACAATAAAAAAGGTGTGTCAGTATCGTGACACACCCTCTAATTATTTATTCACTATTTCTAAATCCAATTAGAACAAGTAGCGAACACCAAGAGAGATACCGCTGTAAAGACCATAAGGGTTGAATCCTACGTGACTTCCCCAACCTTCAATGCCGATATTTGGACGCCAATCCAAAGAAAGTTGCAATGGGAAATTAAAGCAATATTCAATACCTATGTGACCAACTGCACCTACATACCAAGATGTGTAAATCCACCGATTAAATAAGTGATATGCACCAGCACCAGCACCAACACCAAGATACCAATTCCATTGACCAGCAAGATTCCAAGGAATTGCAGTACCAAATGGGTTAATCCAATCATAAGTAGCGGTAACACCGATACCAGAAAAGAGAGGAAGGTTCAATGATACATCAATCATATTCGCTTCACCAAGAGCGTGTTGGTATGATATGTCAAATCCATAACCGATATTAACACCGACAGCGCGTGGTTGTGCAACTACAGTAGCCGCACCTACGAATGCTAAAATGGCTATCAAAAGAAGACTCTTTTTCATATTCTTTTGTTTTTAATTGATTTATGGGTAAAAATACAAACTAAAATATCCTACGGAATCTTAATAGTCATATTCGTATTCATCACCATCAAGAGCATAGCAAGACTCTTCGTCTGCTGCATTGGCGGGCTTGTAGGAGTATTTGCCCACGTTTCCGATAATTTCTTGTGCTTCCTTGAGTACCACACCGATCATATACTCGGTGCCCCATTCGTGGTAGGATTCAGAATACCCACCAACGGTACAAGTGATTTCCCAGCACTTTTCTACGGTGTTGTCTAATTTGCTCACATCCAAGTTCTCGACACCGTTTCTTGGAGTACAGGCAGCGAATGCTAACCCGATGATGCACAATAGTGCAAATAAGATTTTTTTCATGGTTTTTGGGGTGAGGAAAGTGAGTACGTCTTGCATTTCTGTTTCCCTCTTTACCAGAAATGTAAGGTGAGACATTACCTCATCTCGGGCGCAAAGTTATTTTTTTTTTTTTATATATGCAAATTTTTTGGCAAAAAAAATCATTTTTTTTTGAAAAATAGTAAAAAAAGTAGAAAAATGTTGTGTTTTTGTGTGAAAATATGATGTATTTAATAAAAAAATAACAAAATCTTCATACTCCTATAATAATATTGCGCTACTTTTGCACAGATTTTGAATGTACCAAGTGCAAACAATACTAAACAATTCTAAACAATTCTACACAATATTAAACCGTTCTAAACAACACATCTATGGAATATATTATTTTGATTGTGACTTTGGTAGGCATCGTGTTTGGTGCTGATTTGCTGCTAAATGGTAGCGTAGCTATCGCTAAACGCTTTCATGTATCGGATTTTGTGATTGGTGCTGTTATCGTGGGCATTGGTACTAGTGTGCCTG
>JAZNKZ010000096.1:0-47425 GCA_045578815.1 Paludibacteraceae bacterium | reverse complement strand
TTGAAAGTACGCTCGAAGTCAGCGTTCTCGTGGTCGCACTTGTTGATAACGAAAGCGATAGGTTTTTTCGCTTTCTCAGCGCGGCGGAAATTGTAAGTCGGAGGCCAAGCGGTCTTAGGAAGACAAGACTTTAGTGCAACTCCTTGGCTCACAGAACGACATGGCTACGATCCGACTTTGAGTTCGTTGAAAGTACGCTCGAAGTCAGCGTTCTCGTGGTCGCACTTGTTGATAACGAAAGCGATAGGTTTTTTCGCTTTCTCAGCGCGGCGGAAATTGTTTTGTGTGCCCACTTCTACGCCGCCATTCGCGGTGAGGGTGATGATAGCGGTGTCCGCAACGTGAAGTGCTGTGATGGCACCACCGCAGAAGTCATCGGAACCTGGGCAGTCAATGATATTGAGTTTTTTGTTATTGAACTCGATGTTACAAACTGTGGAAAAAACGGAGTAGCCGTATTCCTTTTCAACTGGGAAATAGTCGCAGACGGTAGATTGTGTTTCTACAGTACCACGACGTTTGATGACCCCGCACTCGAAGAGCATGGATTCCATAAGGGTAGTTTTACCCGAGCCACTGCCACCCATGAGGGCAATGTTCTTAATCTCGTTAGCTTGATAAACTTTAGCCATAATTGTGTTTATTAGATATAAGTTGATATGTTTTTATGGTCAAATCGGCTTTTGCGAACAAAAACCGACGGCAAAGGTAAGAAAAATTTGCAAGATACGCAAATTTTTCCGCAAAAAAGTTTCAGTACTTCAAAGTTTCAAAGTAGATTGGTGATTTTTTGGAGGGCGGCTTCCTCTTTGGCGGTCATCTGGGCTTTGGTTTCGGGGGTCTTATCCGCTTGGCCCGTGAGATGCAACAAACCGTGGATAATAATGCGATGTAGCTCGTGGAGAAAAGGTGCGCCTACCTGTTCGGCATTGGTGGCAACTGTGTCCAAAGAAATATAAATATCTCCATTCACGCGCGTGCGCGTGGTATAATCAAAGGTGATGACATCGGTATAGTAGTCGTGCTGAAGGAACTCACGATTGACGGCGAGAATTTTCTCGTCATCGCAGAAGATATAGTTGAGTTCGCCTACGGAGTAGCCATATTGCGCTGCGATACTCTTGATCCATTGTTCGACCTTATGGAAGTCAATGGCAGGCATGGGGATGTTGTCGGCGTGGAAGTGTAGCATGGTGTAGTATTGTGTAGTATTGTGTAGGATGGTGTAGTGTTGTGTAGGATGGTTAGGCGAAGAAGATGTTGGCGACGGTGAAAGCGACGATGACACCGATGAGGTCGGCGATAAGGCAACATACGACTGCATGGCGGGTGTTCTTGATGCCGACGCTGCCGAAGTAAACGGCTAAGACATAGAAAGTGGTGTCGGTGGTTCCTTGCAGTATGCAACACAAACGACCAACAAGTGAGTCGGCACCGTGGGTGGTCATTGCTTCAATCATGAGTCCGCGTGCTCCACTACCAGAAAGGGGCTTCATAATAGCCGTAGGAACGGCAGCGGAGAGGTCGGGATTGATGCCCACCAGGGAGAAGAGTTGCGCAAGTCCTTGCTCAAGCAGTCCCATTGCTCCGCTGGCGCGGAACATGCCCACCGCAACGAGGATAGCGATGAGGTAGGGAATGATGCCGATGGCAGTCTTAAAACCATCTTTAGCTCCGTCGATGAAGGCGTCATAGACATTGACTTTCTTTATAGCGGCTTGTATAATGAACCAACAAATGACTCCAAGCAAAATGACTGCGGCCATGAGGGCAGAGGCAGCGGTGAGTGTTTCTTCGGGTAGGCGTTGCGCCAAGACAAGCAGAAGAACAATCAAAGAGGTGAGCGCTAAAAGTACTCCCAAAACGACCTTGTCCCATATCTTGATTTTTTGCGCCGCACAGCAGGCGAGTAGTCCGCCGAGCGTGGAGAAATAGGTGGCAATAAGCAAAGGGAGGAAGATGTCCGCAGGGTTAGCAGCCCCGAGTTGGGCGCGGTATGCCATGATGGTGGTAGGGATGATGGTTAGTCCGCTGGCACCGAGGACAACGAACATAATCATAGCATTGGAGGCTTTGGATTTATCGGGATTGAGCGTTTGCAGTTCGCCCATGGCTTTGAGTCCCATAGGAGTGGCTGCGTTGTCGAGCCCGAGCATGTTGGCTGCGAAATTCATGAACATGGTACCATAGACAGGGTGGCGGTTGGGAATCTCGGGGAAGATGCGACGGAAGAAAGGTGCGACACCACGCGATAGGGTGTTGACTACTCCGCCTTGCTGACCGATATTGAGAATGCCCATCCACAATGCAAGAATGCCCGTTAACCCAATCGAGATCTCAAAACCGTTCTTGGCAGAAGCGAAAGTGGAGTTGAGTATTTCGGAGAAGATATCCGTTTGCCCAAAGGCAAAAAACTGTACGCAGCCCATGATGACTGCGAGCAGAATGAGCCCTATCCAAATGTAGTTGAGTATCATATTGGGTGCAAAGGTACGAAAAAAAAGTGAAAAGTAAAAACTTAAAAGGCAAAACTTTTATCATATATGCGTAAAGGTATAGTAATAACTAACTAATAACTAACTAATAACTAACTAATAACTAACTAATAACTAACTATTGCATAGTATCGTGCAGTGTTAGTTGGCTTGTAAAAAAGAGTAAGTGTTGCAAGAATGAAAAAAAAATATTATCTTTGCAGCGAATTTTTCGCGTTCGGCGATTGAAGCGCTCAGAACTCGTTGACGAGTTAAAAGCGCTGAATGCCTCCGCTCTCCCCGAAAAATAAAAAAAACTCGGGGACAATGCAACGTGAGAGTATCGTGTTTGGAGTGATGGATTTATCTACTGGTATATATAGATTGTTATCGTGGTTGCAGTTTCATTTAACTGCGTGGAATACGGGAGGAGAGGGTGTGCATTCTCCATATCTGTTTGAGTGGGTAAGGCTGATAATGTCGGATAAGCATCGTTATTATAGTTGGGACGCCATAGAGGATTGTAGGAGAGCGATGTTGGTAGATAAGCGCGAGTTGGAGTTTGTGGATTATGGTAGTGGAGCTGAAAAAATAAAGAATAGAAAATCTATTCGTAGGGTATGCGATATAGCTCGTGGAAGTTTGACAAGGATGAAATATGCGCAGCTGCTGAGTAGGTTGGTGAATTGGTTGGGAAGTCAGTTGGGTGATAGGGATAAAGGGTTGATAATAGTTGAGTTAGGTACGAGTTTGGGTGTGACGACAGCGTATTTAGCTATGCCAGATTCACGTAATAGAGTGTTGACGTATGAGGGGTGTTGTGCGGTAGTAGAAGTGGCTAAAGAAAATTGGAGAAAGTTGGGTGTAAATAATATCCAATGTGTTGTAGGAGAGATAGATACGTCTATTTTGTCGCGTGAGTTAGGTCGTGTGGATGTGGCGTTTGTGGATGCAAATCACACGTGTGCGGGCACGCGCGAATATTTTAATGTGTTGGCGAATAAAGTGCATGAAAAGAGTGTGATAGTGATAGATGATATTCATCATAGCCCAGAAATGGAGTGTGCATGGAAAGATATTTGTGCGGATGAGCGCGTGACAAGTACGATGGATTTGTATCAAATGGGTTTGGTGTTTTTTGACAAGCATTATTTGCATCGAAATTATAAAATACGTTTATGAAAATTTACACAAAATCAGGCGATAAGTGTCGTACATCTTTGGCTACCGGTCAGCGTATTAGTAAGTCGGATTTGCGTTTGGAAGCATATGGCACTGCTGATGAGCTGAATAGTTATGTAGGTTGGTTGCGCAGTTTGGTAGTGGCATCATCTGGTGCTTGGAAGGCAAGTGTGGATGTACAGTTGGGGTGTGTCCAAAATCGTTTGTTTGATCTAGGCGCTATCTTATCGGGAGCAGATATGCGATTGCCAGAAGGCTCTGTGAATCAGTTGGAAGGATGGATAGATGAGATGCAAGAAGAGTTGCCAGAGTTGCGTGCTTTTATTTTGCCTGGTGGAAATGAGGCGATGTCGGTGTGTCATGTATGTAGGACAGTGGCTCGTCGGTTGGAGAGAAGTATGGTGGTATGGCATGAGGAGAGTGGTGTTCAGTTGTCGGAAAATGCTTGGCAGTTTGTGAACAGATTGAGTGATTATTTCTTTGTTTTGGCAAGATTTATGTCAAAAATTTTAGAAATCCGCACTTCGATTTGGGAAAAATGAAGAAAATCGAAGAAAAATTTGTGTATATAAGATTTTTTTAGTACTTTTGCGCGATATTTCAGTAAGAAGCGCGTAATGCGTTCGTGTTTGTTATGTATTGGACTTTAGAATTGGCTTCGAAAATAGAGGATGCTCCATGGCCAGCAACGAAGGATGAGTTGCTGGATTATGCGTTGCGTATAGGAGCTCCTATGGAGGTTGTAGAGAATCTCCAAGAGATAGAGGATGATGAGGAGATTTACGACTCGATTGAGGATTTGTGGCCTGATTATCCCACTAAGGAGGATTTCTTCTTTGATGAAGAAGAGTATTGATGCATGTTGAATGATTGCTGGAGATGCGAGCGTGAGACGTGGTATTGTACTGTTGTTGGCATTGTTGTGTTGCGTGATATGTGTACGTGCACAGTTTGATGCTCAGGTGGGTCAATATATGTTCATGCAGTCGTCTTACAATCCTGCGGCAATAGGTGAAGGTGATTTGATGCGTGTATATGGTAGTCACCGTATGGATTTTACGGGGATCAAGGATGCTCCAATGACTACTATTTTTTCGTTTTCATCGCCTTTTGTGATTGGGAAAACGAGTCATGGTGCAGGTGTGCGCTTTGTGAATGATAGATTTGGTTTGTTTTCGAATCAAAGTTTGTATTTTGAGTACGCATATAAGTTGCGTTTGGGTAGTGGAGTATTGAGTGTTGGTGTGGATATGGGTTTTATGAATTTAAGTTTTGCGACTGATAGTGTGTACTTTGCCGATGGTCAAGATGATTACCATCAAGGAAGTGATGAAGCAATTCCTGATGGTTCGGGTGGGAATAGTGAGAAGGGTGCTTCGGGGATGAGTTTTGATATGGGAGTGGGTGTTTACTACTCAGCGCCAGGTTGGTGGGCGAGTGTGAGTTATGGGCATTTGTCTCAGCCGACGTTGGAGTTGAGTGATAGAACCGATATGAAAGTGTGGGGGACGATGTATGTGGCTGGAGGATATAATTGGCAGTTGAAGCATAAAGATTGGATGTTGCTCCCGAGTGTGATGGTGATGACGGATTTTAGGGGTTGGGATGTGAATTTGACGATGTTAGCTCAGGTGCAAAAGCGATATAGGTTCGGCTTGGGGTATCGAATAGCAGGAAGTGTGAATGTGTTGCTGGGTGTGGATATTGTGAACGGATTGCAATTGGGGTATTCGTATGAGTTGCCGGCCAACGCATTGTTGAAAGAGAGTTATGGTTCGCATGAAATATACTTGTCGTATGGATTTAATGTTTTGAAGCCAAAGCATATGAATAAGTACAAGAGTGTGAGATACTTATAAACAAAGAATACTAACTAAATTAAGATATGAAAATAACAAGATTTTTTCCAATTATCGTATTGGTGTTTGGTTTGTCAGCATGTAACAAGCCAGCTGGTGAGTTGGTTGGTGCCTCTGTGGCAGGTCCTTTAGGTGATGCAGAGCCTTATGGAATGCGTTTTATTCGTAAGGGTTCTTTCTTGATGGGAGCAAATGATCAATCTACTATTTTTGCACAGGCGGATGATAATTTGATGGTAACTGTAAATGCTTTTTGGATGGATGAGACAGAGATTACCAATAGCGAATATCGTCAGTTTGTACATTGGGTTCGTGACTCAATAGCTTTCACATTGTTGAATGGCAATGGTGGTGATAGTGATATGAGCGATGGTGAGTATGCAGTCAAGTCTAGAAGAGGTGATGGCAAGTTCTATATCGATTGGTCTAAGAAGATAAAATGGAATGAACGTTTTGTTGAGGGTGGTGATATGGTTCAAACTCTTGAGCCTTTGTTCTATGACGAAGGTTTTGGCGGTTTGCGTACCACTAGTCTTCATTACAATTATAGTTGGAAAAACTTAGAGGCAGCTATTAGTCGTTCGCATCGTTTTGATGTGAGTACGGGTCGTTTCCCTGAAGGAGCTACTGTGCGTGTTGACTCTTTCTGGGTGGAAGATGGTGGCATTCATTCAATGACAATTGAGCGTCCTCTTCGTGAACCTAAGGACTTGAATACTAATGCAATTATTTGTGTATATCCAGATACGTTGGTTTGGTCGCGTGACTTTGAGTATTCATACAACGAGCCATTGTTACATGGTTATTTCAGTTTGCCAGGATATTCAGAGTATCCAGTGGTGGGTGTGACATGGGAGCAAGCTCATGCGTTCTGCCATTGGCGTACCCATTTGTTGCGTACCCACGGTAAGCAGCCATGGAGTCAAGCTTATCGTCTGCCAACTGAAGCAGAATGGGAGTATGCGGCTCGCGGTGGTCGTCGTGCTGCGATGTATCCATGGGGGAATAAATATGCTCGTGATTCAGAGGGATGTTTCTTAGCGAATTTCAAACCTTATCGCGGTTCTTATCATAATGATACAGGTGTGGCTACGATGGCAGTTGCACAATTTGAGCCGAATGATTTTGGTTTGTTTGATATGGCTGGTAATGTGGCAGAATGGACGGCATCATCCTACTCAAATAAGTCTAACACACATGTTCATGATATGAACCCAGAGTTCCCTTATGTGGCTCGTAAAGATGATCCTGATATTTTGAAACGTAAGGTAGTGAGAGGTGGTAGTTGGAAGGATATAAGCTACTATATGCAGTGTGGCGTTCGCTCATATGAGTATCAAGGTGAGGCTCGCTCGTATATTGGTTTCCGCTGTGTTCGCTCAGTGATAGGTGAATAATGAAGAAATAAGTTAAGTATAAACATATAAAAAATTATATAAAAATGGCACAAGAAGTAAAAGCAAATGGGTCAGCGCCCAAACGTCAGTCTAAGTTCATGCAATGGTATGAATCCTATTCTGGTAAGAAGATTGTTGGTTGTGTATATTCGTTAGGAGCATCTATCGTTATCGTTGGTGCGTTGTTTAAGATTATGCACTTTCCTGGTGCAGGACCAATGTTGGTTGCAGGTATGAGTGTTGAGGCATTATTGTTTGCTATAGGTTGTTTGGATAGACCTCATGCAGAGTTTCATTGGGAGAATGTATTTCCTCAATTGGTAGGTCATGGTGCTGATCCAGAGTTGGTTAAAGAGCTGGAATCCCGTCCACGCCCTACATTGATGGGTGGTGGCGCGAGCAGTGGTGATTCAGTGTCTGCTCCTGCCTTAGATGAGAAATCTATGGAGTCATTGAAGACAGGTATTGCAGGTTTGGCTAAGACTGCTGTTCAATTGAATGAATTAGGCAACTTGGCTACAGCAACTACCAACTTGGGTAGTAAGTTGGATGCAGCTGGTCAAGCAGTAGAGCAATTTGCAGCTGCAGGCAAAACTATTTCTGAGAAGAGTGCTGCTTTGAGCGAGACTTATGTGCAAGTGACTGCTGACATGCAAAAGGTGGTGGAAGGTACTAAGGCATACGAGAGCCAAGTTAGTTCGATTTCCAATCATTTGTTAGGTTTGAATACCGTATATGAGATGCAGATAAAGGCTTTGCAAGCTCAGGCAGAGGCTTACAAGGCTCAAACAGAGAAAATAACCGCTGCCAATGCGCAAGTAGAAGCTTTAAGTGCAGGTGTAAAATCTATGATTGAAACTACAAACGAGGCCTTAGAGAGTCACAAAGCTTATGCAGCAGGATCTAAACAGTTAGCTAGTCAAGTGGCTGACTTGAATAAAGTGTATGGCAATATGTTAAATGCGTTGGCATAACGCGCGCGTAATACCTTATATAATAATAGTATATTATGGGTGGAGCAAAGAATTGTCCGGAAACGCCGAGACAAAAAATGATTAGTATGATGTATTTGGTGTTGACCGCCATGTTGGCGCTCAATGTAAGTGCAGCCATACTGAATGGTTATGCTCAGGTCGATGATAGTTTGCATGCAACTATTGACACGATGAATGAGGGTAACAAAGAAACTTATGCGCAATTTTCTGCGGCTTTGAGCGATAATCAAGTAAAGGTTCGTCCTTATTATGATAAGGCTATGGAGGTGCAGAAAGTGTCCAATGAATTCTTTGAATATGTTCAAAATTTCAAGGATGAGATGGTGACACAATCTGAGGGAAAGAAAGCTAAAATGAATGCGCGTGTTCGTGAATTAGGTAAACAAGATGATACCAATATACCCCAACGTTATGCGATTAACGAAGGTAATGCGGCGAAACTGAAAGAGAAGATTGAAGCGTATCGTGAGTTTATGATTAACATTACAGGTGATAGTCCTGCATTGGATAATGAATTGCGTGAGACATTTGTTACTCCTAAGGGTGTGAATGCAGACGGTGATTCTATCTCTTGGGAAGATGCGTTGTTCCATGAGATGCCAATGTGTGCTTGTATAACCGTGTTGACAAAATTGCAAAGCGATATTCGTCACTGTGAGGGTCGCGCGGTGCGTTATTTGTTAACTGCATCGGATGCATCGGATGTGCGCGTAAACAAGTTTGATGCATACGTAATACCTTCTTCAGACTATGTGGTAAAGGGTAATACTTATAGAGCCCAAATCATTTTGGCAGCGATTGACTCAACTCGTGCTCCTGAGTATTATGTGAATGGTCGAAAGATTCATAGCGATGGTATCTTTGAAATGGTAGCTAATACTGTAGGTCAGCAACGAATTTCTGGTGAAATTGCATATATGGATAATCAGGGAAATATGAAGCGTATTCCTTTTATGCGTGAATTCACTGTGGGAGAGCCTAGTGCCACTGTTTCAAATACAGAGCTAAATATTATGTATCGTGGCTATGATAATCCATTCTCTGTTTCTGTCCCAGGTATTAGTGCTGATCAACTTGATATTCAGTGTAAGCAATCTTCTATTAAGAAGAAAAATAATGAGTGGATCATTAAACCAAATGCTAATTCTGCGGATATGTTATCCATTGATGTGTATGCTAAGATTAATGGTCGTAGTGTGTTGATGGGATCGCATAAATATCGTGTCAAACCATTGCCTCGTCCTGATGCATACTTTGAAATAGATGGTGTTGTCACAGAGGATACTAGAATTGCTTTGCGTCACTTGACAAATCCGAAGAATAGAATTGTAGCATCATATGGAGCAGACGGATTGATTCAAGCCAAGTTTGATATTGTTGGTTTCCAAGTGAAGTTGCAAACAGGTGCTTCTCTAACAGTTCGTGGTGATCATTTTGATTCTAAAGTTCTAGCTGCGATTAAGAAACTTAAACAAGGTAATACAATTAACATTATGTACATCAAGGCAAAGGGGCCTGATGGTAAAGAGGTTCAGCTTCGTGGTCTTCCAATAGAGTTAAATTAATAACGAGATATGAAAAAAATAAGTATTTTCTTGCTTGCATTGTTAGGTTATGGTGCAACTTACGCACAACATAGCGTAAATTCATTTTTTGACGACATGGGTATTGTTCGTCTTGAAACCCAGGAGTTAAGCGAGGCAGCAGATACACTAGTTAGTGTATTCCACCGTTCTGATGATGTAGTTTGGTCACGTGTGGTGTATCGTGTTATTGATATGCGTTTTAAACAGAATTATCAATTATATACTCCAGTTGCTCCTGAAGACCCTGTTTATAGTTCTTTGTTTCGCACAATGCTTCGTGCGATAGAGAATGGAATGCCTATATATGAGAAAGGAGTAGTAGGTGATATTCGACCATATTTCAACAAAGAACCTATGGCGAAAGAAATGATCCCAACTGTATTAAATACGGACCGTGCAGGTGAATTGGGTGATGGTAATATTGCTACTTCTGAGTATATGTTGCTAAATTATGATGCCACTACGGATAAGATGACATTTAGAGACTATGCGTATAATGGTTTTATTCGCAACCAATTGAAGTTTATGATTCAAGAAGTAATATTCTTTGATCGTCATTACTCACGTCTTTTTTCGAAGATTATGGCTATTGCTCCCATGAATACTGATAATGCCGAGATCTATGAGGGAATGTCTCCTATGGATGCTCTATATGGTCAGATCCTATTCTGGGTGCCTTATGATGCATTCCGCCCTTATATGGCTCAGCAATATGTTACTCCACGAGGTAGTGATACTAAACGTGTAACTTTCGACGATTTCTTTGCTCAAAAAAAGTACTCGTCTTACATCGTGGGTGTAAACAATGTATATAGTAGGATGATTCCTGAGTATGCAACCACCTATGAAGAAATCCAAAGAGAGCAAAAAAGAATCGAAACAGAATTGCTAAATGCGGAGCAAGATTTGTGGGAATATTAATTAGTTTTGGGCGGGTGCTTCACCTGCCCTTTCTGCTATATAATGAAGCGTCGTAGTCTATTCAATATGCATTTTACCACCACGGTTTCGGTATCCTTGGTGTTGTTCTTGGTGGGATTGGAGTGTGTGGTCTTGATGTCAGCACGTGAGTTGGTAAAAAACTTGCGTGAGAATGTTACGTTGACTATTATATTAGAAGATCAAGTGACTTCGGATGAAGTCGCTTTCTTCCAGGAACTGCTTACTAAGGCTCCTTACACGCTGGATAGTAAATATATTTCTCGCGAAGAAGCCTTACAGGAGCATATCACCAACCTTGGTGAAGATCCTAGTAAATTTCTAGGATATAATCCATTAACTGATGCCTTTGAAGTGCATCTGCAGGCAGCTTATACACAAGCCGATAGTATTTCTATTGTTGATGCGGAATTATCTACATTACCTTATGTTGATCAGGTGATGTACCAGACAGACATTGTGGATAAATTGGATCGTAATCTTACTGAGATCTCTTTTATATTGCTAGTTATTGCTATAATCTTGCTTGTAATAGCATTAGTGTTGATAGGAAACACTATACAGTTGCAGATATATTCTAAACGATTTTTAATCAATACGATGCGACTTGTAGGTGCAACGCCTTGGGTGATAAAATGGCCGTTTATACGCCGTAATTTAGTCATGGGACTAGAAGCATCGGTAATTGCATGTTCATTATTGGCATTGGCATATTACTATTGTGAAAGCCACTTGGGAGTCACATTATTCCCTATAACAGAAGTCAATGTTGCGATTCTTATTTCGGCTGTAGTAATATCTGGCTTGGTAATCACTTTTTTTGCCTCACTTGCGGCTACAAATCGTTATATTCGAATGAAAACAAATAAATTATATGAAATATAATATTCCTAAATTAAATGCAATATTGATTGCCATTAGTTTGCTAATCGTTGTTCTTGGCTTTGTTCTGATGGCAGGTGAGCCCAGCGGTGCAACCGAATTTAATCCAGATATATTTTCGCTACGTCGTATCACGATTGGTCCAATGATAGCGTTGTTTGGGTTTATTATGATGATTGTATCAATCCTATTTAAAAATCGTAAGAAACAATGAGCGGGTGGGAAGCATTAGTATTGGGATTGGTGCAAGGGTTGACTGAGTTTCTTCCAGTTTCTTCATCAGGCCATCTTGAGATAGGACAAGAGTTATTAGGTACAGCTGGGGAGGAAAATCTCACTTTTGCAATCGTTGTGCATACAGCGACGGTGCTTTCTACGTTAGTGATTTTGTGGAAAGAGGTTGCACAATTATTCAAAGGAACATTCACCAACCTTCGTTGGAATGAGGAGAAGAATTATGTCGCCATGATTCTAGTGTCTATGCTTCCTGTCTTTGTCGTAGGAATGTTTTTTAAGGAACAAGTGGAAAACTTTTTTGGTAGTGGATTATTGTTGGTAGGAGTTTGTTTGTGTATTACAGCAGTCTTGTTGTACGTTAGTGAGTGGCTTAGTAAGCATCGTTCGCCAAAGGGACATGAGGTGGGATATAAAGATGCGATTATTATTGGTCTTGCACAAGCAGTGGCTGTTTTACCTGGTCTCAGCCGTAGTGGAACTACTATTGCCACAGGATTGTTGTGTGGCGTCAAAAAGGAGAGTGTGACGAAGTTCTCTTTCTTGATGGTGTTAATTCCTATCTTGGGTGAAGCGTTTCTGGAATTGTTAGATATGCTTACTAACAAGGCTGTTGAACCTGGTATAGGAATACTTCCGTTGATCATAGGATTTTTGGCTGCTTTTGTATCAGGATGTTTTGCATGTCGCTTTATGATTAACATTGTACGTCGCCAGAAATTAATTTATTTTGCAATATATTGCCTCTGTGCAGGTATTTTCTCCATAGTATATGGACTTTGTTGAGGGTGAAATAATAGCTTTTGACAAACCCTATCGTTGGACCAGTTTTGACGTGGTGGGTAAGGCACGTTGGTTGTTATGCAAAAAACTTGGAGTGAGAAAACTCAAAGTGGGGCATTCTGGTACATTAGATCCTTTGGCTACAGGTGTAGTGGTGGTTTGTACTGGCAAAAAGACTAAACTAATAGATCAATTACAAGCGCACCAAAAAGAATATATAGCTACTCTACAACTCGGTGCCACTACTCCTAGTTTTGACCTTGAAAAGGAGATTGATGCGACTTATCCAACAATACATATTACCCGAGCATTGATAGAAGAGGTTATACCTACTTTCCTAGGTGAGCAGTGGCAAGTACCACCAATGTTTTCTGCTGTGAAGGTGGATGGCAAACGAGCCTATCAACTCGCTCGACAGGGTGAAGAGGTGCAACTGAAGGCCAAACTGCTTGTTATTGATGAGATTGAAATACAGGATTTTAACACCGAGACGATGCAACTTACTTTACGCATTGTTTGCTCTAAAGGCACATATATTCGTGCTCTAGCTCGGGATATTGGAAAGCGACTTAATAGTGGGGCACACCTTATCTCATTGCGGCGCACTCGAGTGGGAGAGATACGTGTGGAGAATTGTCTGACATTCGAACAATTTACAAACTTGATAGATAATGAAATTAAGTAACTTCAAATTTAAATTACCAGAGGAGCAGATAGCTCAGTTTCCGAGTCGTTTCCGTGATGATGCTCGTCTAATGGTCTTACATTCACGTACCGGCCAGATCGAGCACAAAGTGATGAATGATATGGCATCATATTTTGATGAGGGCGATTTGGTTATAGCTAATGACACCAAGGTTTTCCCAGCTCGTTTGTATGCACAAAAGGAAAAAACGCTTGCCAATATAGAGGTCTTCTTGTTACGTGAGTTGCAACACGAAAATCGCTATTGGGATGTGCTAGTAGATCCTGCGCGTAAGATCCGTATTGGTAATAAACTCTTTTTTGATGAAGATGCAACGATTGTGGCTGAGGTGATTGATAATACTACTTCACGTGGACGTACGCTTCGCTTCTTGACAGATTATGAGGGAGATGAGTTTGTGAAACAATTATATGCGATGGGCGTTACACCGCTACCTAAGTATATCCGTCGTCCGATGGATGAGGAGACATTGGCTCTGTACGAAGAGGTCTTTGGTGATTTGCCAGTGGATGAAATGGATGAGGAACGTTATCAGTCTGTTTTTGCTCAGCATATTGGCGCGGTGGCGGCTCCTGCTTCCAGTGTACACTTCTCTAAGAACCTTTTGAAACGTCTTGAGATCCGTGGTGTAGAAACATTAACGCTCACTTCTCATGTAGGTCTAGGGAATTTCAAGTCTGTAGATGTTGAAGATCTTTCTAAGCATAAAGTAGAGAGCGAGCAGATTAGCATTTCTGCAGAACTTGTACAAGCTGTAGATAAAGCACATGCTGCTGCTCGACGTGTTTGTGCTGTAGGTACTGAGGTCATGCGGGCACTTGAGCATGTAGTGGGTACCAATGGACAGATCAAAGCATATGATGGATGGACCAATAAGTTCATCTATCCCCCATATGATTTCACGGTGGCTAATGCATTCTTTGTTAATTTATACATGCCTCAGTCATCTCAATTGATGCAGGTTGCTGCTTTTGGTGGATACGAGAGAGTGATGGATGCTTATAACATTGCTGTTAAAGAGGGGTATCGTTTTGGCGATTATGGAGATGCAATGCTCATCCTTAATGATTAATCTTTGACTTTTTAATTATATATACATGAATGTGCGTATAGATGAGAGTTGGCGACAAGTCTTGCAGCCCGAGTTTGACAAACCTTACTTCGAGTTGCTCACCGACTTTGTGCGCCATGCTTACGCTACGCATCAATGTTTTCCTCCTGCAGGGCAAATCTTCCGTGCCTTTGATCTCTGCCCGTTTGACAAAGTGCGTGTGGTGATTATTGGTCAAGATCCATATCACGATGTTAATCAGGCACATGGACTTTGTTTTTCTGTACAAGATGGGGTGCGTATTCCTCCTTCATTAGAAAATATCTACAAGGAGCTCCATCGTGATCTTGGGATACCTATTCCTACTACTGGCAATCTCACTAGTTGGGCTGAGCAAGGAGTGTTATTGCTTAATGCGACACTCACTGTAGAGGCTCATCGAGCAGGAAGTCATCAGGGGAAAGGTTGGGAGGAACTAACCGATGCTGCTATACAAGCGCTTAATAATCAACGTTCTAATATCGTCTTTATGCTGTGGGGTAGTTATGCTCAGCGCAAAGGACAGTACATTGACCGCAAACGCCATTTAGTCTTGACGGCTGTTCACCCTAGTCCACTGAGTGCATATCGTGGGTTCATTGGATGCGGACACTTTTCCCAAGCTAATACCTATCTTCAACAACATGGCCTAGAACCAATCAATTGGTAATTCATAATTATGAAAACTCTCCTCCTCATAGATGCATACGCGATGATTTATCGCGCATACTATGCCTTTATTCGTGCTCCTCGTATGAATTCGCGTGGAGAGAATACTTCTGCTATCTTTGGTTTTGTGGTCACTTTCGAAGATCTACTCAAACGCCTTAAACCCAGTCATATAGCTGTTGCATTTGACCCCGCGGGACCCACGTTCCGCCACGAGGCATTTGAGCAATACAAGGCACAACGCCAAGAGACGCCTGAAGATATCCGTTGGGCAGTACCTCGCATCAAACAAATCCTTTTGGCAATGAATATTCCTGTCCTAGAAGTGCCTGGCTACGAGGCTGATGATGTGATAGGAACCATTGCGCACAAAGCAGAGAAAGAGGGCTTCGAGGTCTATATGGCGACGCCAGATAAGGACTATGGTCAGCTCGTTTCCGAACATATCTTCATGTATCGTCCTCGCCATACGGGAGGATTTGAAAAACTCGGACCACAAGAAGTTTGTGAGAAATACGGGCTGCAAAATCAATTGCAAGTAATTGATTTGTTGGGTCTTATGGGAGATAGTAGCGACAACATACCTGGCTGTAAAGGGGTGGGTGAGAAGACTGCTATACAACTTCTCCAGCAGTTTGGCTCTATTGACAATCTACTTGCTAATGTCGACCAACTTAAAGGTGCCCTACAACGCAAAGTACAAGAACAAGTCGAGGAGATACGTTTTTCACGCTTCTTGGCAACTATCAAAACTGATGTTCCTATTGACTTTGAGGCGCAAGCACTTCTGTATCAAGAGCGTAATTGGGATTCGTTGGCACCGATTTATCGCGAACTAGAGTTCAATTCTCTGCTCAAGCAGGCTCCTGAAGAACTATCTAAACCCGTTAAATCTGCTAAGAAACCTAAGGTACAGGAGGCTACATTGGACTTGTTTGCGGCAGAAACCGATTCTACTTCGTTATCACTCAAAGGTCTTCCGAATGAGTTGGAAACTCCTATGGAATCAGTTGAGGGACGCTTGGTTAGTTATCTGCTCAATCCTGAAGTGGCATATAATCCCGCTCAACCTATCAATTGGGATGTTCTCAAGGCAGATACTTCCCTCTGGAATCTTTATCAAGAGGTGGAATTGCCGCTTGTTAATGTCCTCCGCGAGATGGAGAAAGCGGGGGTTCGTATTGATGTAGATATACTCAAACAGGCAGAGAAACAACTCAACGGCGAATTGCAAGTGATTGAACAGCAGATATATACCATAGCAGGTGTAACTTTTAATATCAACTCACCAAAGCAAGTAGGCGAACTGCTTTTTGATCAACTTCAACTTGATTCTAAGGCAAAAAAATCTAAGACTGGTCAGTATTCTACTTCAGAAGATGTGCTTCTTCAACTCAAACCCAAGCACCCCGTGGTAGGGATGATTCTTGCATACCGCGAACTCAAAAAACTCATTTCTACCTATATATCAGCTTTACCAACCTATATCAACCCCGAAACGGGAAAGATTCATACTACTTATAATCAAACGGTTACTTCTACTGGTCGCCTCTCGTCCTCTAATCCTAACCTCCAAAATCTCCCTATACGTTCCGAGCGCGGACAACTCATACGTCAGGCGGTGATTCCAGACGATGGTTGCTTGTTCCTATCTGCTGATTATTCACAGATCGAACTCCGTTTGATGGCGCACTTCTCGCAAGATCCTCACCTACTCGAAGCTTTTCGTTCTGGACAAGATGTCCATGCTGCTACTGCAGCCAAAATTTTTAACGTCCCCATTCAAGACGTTACAAAAGACCAGCGCAGACAAGCAAAAACGGCTAATTTCGGTATCATTTATGGAATTTCTGCTTTTGGACTTGCACAACAACTCGACTGTTCTCGCTCTGAAGCCAAGGCACTCATTGATGGATATTTTGCCGCTTTCCCAGGGGTGATAGATTATATTGAACGTCAAAAGCAACGCGCTCGTGAGCAGGGTTATGCCATCACTCTTTTTGGCCGTAAACGATATCTTCCTGATATCCTGTCGCATAACGCTACAGTTCGATCTTTCGCGGAGCGCAATGCAGTCAATTCGCCTATTCAAGGTACGGCTGCGGATATTATCAAAATGGCGATGGTCACTATCCATCGCCGCTTGAAAGAGGAAGGGATGAAAACGCAAATGATCATGCAAGTACATGATGAGTTGAACTTCAATGTACCCCAGAATGAAGTAGATAAGGTACGAGAGATTGTGGTTAGCGAGATGCAGAATGTGGTTCATCTCACTGTCCCGCTCATAGCTGACTGTGGCGTCGGAGCCAACTGGCTTGAAGCACATTAAGAATATAGGCACTCAATGAGTGCTTATTTTTTTGTACTCTCGTAGATATTTATATTTTTTTGTATGGAAATTTGCACATGTCTAAATTTTTCAGTACCTTTGCAGGCGATTCGTACTAGTTAGTGATTAGTTAGTGATTACTTAGTGATCTTACTAGAAATACTCTGGTTTTAGAACCCAACTTATATATAATATAAATACTTTATCCATGGCAAAATCCAATCTCATTTTCCCCGTTGATACACTACGCGGAAAAATTACCAAGAAAAGTAAAACCGTTTTCCGTCGCAAAGCGGCATACGATGAGAACGGCAACGTGATTGCACAGTGTGCCCAAGAGTCATACGTGATTGAGAATCCGCGTGATTGGGAGAAAAATCCCCCTAAAGGTGCTGAGAAGCAACGACTAGACAACTGGACAAAAGCATGTCAACGTGCAAAAATTGAGCTTCGTGATGAGGCATTAGCTGCGGTTTGGAAACAACGTTTCCAAGCGCAACTTAAAACTCCAGAGGCAGATGCTCCACTAGATCCTCGCACACACAAACCGAAAGTGTATATACGTCTGGATTGCTTTGTGCGCGCGGCTATTTTCCGTTCGCTTCAAGCATAATCTTATTAGTTATTTTATATGGGCAAACTCAATGCCGTTTTAGTGGGACTGATCACTCCTAACCAAAACGAAGAACGAACAAAAGAATATCTCGACGAGTTGGCATTCCTTGCCGACACCAACAATACCAATTGTGTCAAGCGTTTTGTGCAACGCCTTGACTATCCTAATACGTCCACTTATGTGGGCGAAGGAAAACTTCAGGAGATCGACGAATATATCCAACGCTTTGCTGATACCGATGACTTTATTGATATGGTCATCTTTGATGACGAACTCTCACCTCGTCAGCTTCGCAATATAGAAAAGGCACTCAATGCCCACAACCAAAATGAGATAAAAGACAACCACAAACAACCTGTTCGTGTCATCGACCGTACTATCCTCATTCTGGAGATATTCCTCCATCGTGCTCAGACATCCTATGCTAAGACACAGGTGGAGATGGCGCACCTCCAGTATATGCTTCCTCGTTTGACCCGTATGTGGTCGCACTTGGACCGTCAACGAGGCGGTGGAACTACCAGCCGTGGTATGGGTGAAACGCAGATTGAGGCGGATAAACGAATCATTGGTCAACGTATTGCCCTTCTTCGTGAGGAACTCAAGAAGATCGACCGCCAGATGGCTACCCAACGCCAGAACCGAGGCAAGATGGTACGTGTAGCGCTAGTGGGATATACCAATGTGGGCAAGTCCACCATTATGAATCTGCTAAGCAAGTCTGAGGTGTTTGCAGAAAACAAACTATTTGCTACTCTTGATACTACAGTACGCAAAGTGACTATAGAGAATCTGCCTTTTTTACTCTCTGATACAGTAGGATTTATCCGTAAATTGCCTCACCATCTGGTGGAGTCTTTCAAATCTACGCTAGACGAGGTGCGTGAGGCGGATTTGCTAATTCATGTGGTAGATATATCGCATCCTAACTTTGAGGAGCAGTATGAGGTGGTTGAGCAAACAATCAACGAACTGCTTACTAAGCAAACCGAAATACAGGAGTCGCAACCATGGTCTAAAAAGCAAAAGACCAATCGTCAAACGGAGAAGACCGTTGCACAAATACCTCGTATTGTGGTGTTTAACAAAATTGATGCGTTTACCTACACACCAAAGGAGGAAGATGATCTTACCCCTATCAAGCGTGAGAATATCTCCCTTGAGGAATTGCAACGTACATGGATGGCGAAGTTGCATGACGATTGTATATTCATTTCTGCACGCCAGAAAACGAATATTGACGAACTAAAATCGTTGTTCTATGATCGCATCAAAGCTATTCATATTCAACGTTATCCATACAACGATTTCCTTTTTCAACAATACGAATAACTATCTGCGAATATGGCAATCCAAATTAATCATTTAAATAAGTTTATTGGCAAGCAACATGTGCTAAAGGATATTTGCCTTTCGATTGATGATGGTGAAGTTGTGGGGCTATTGGGCCCTAATGGAGCAGGCAAATCCACCCTTATGAAAATCCTTGTCGGAGTTTGGGACCCTACCCAAACCCTAACCAGAGGGAGAGAGGAGGTGATACAAGTACCCCAATCCATTGGCTTCCTTCCAGAGCAGAACCCCCTTTACGAAGATATGTATATACGTGAGTATCTACGATTTTTCGTGGGGTTGAGATGCAAAGGTCAAGGAAGAAAAAAACACAAGGAGATGGTAGAGGAGTTGATAGAACGTGTAGGACTGACGGCAGAAGCCAACAAGAAGATTAGTCAACTCAGTAAGGGTTATCGACAGCGTGTGGGTTTGGCACAAGCGATGATTGCTGATCCCGAACTATTGATTCTTGACGAACCAACTACAGGTCTTGATCCAAATCAATTGGAAGATATCCGTGCGTTGATTCGTGAGATGGGGGAGCGGAGAACTGTGATTCTCTCTACGCATATCTTACAAGAAGTCAAGCAAATGTGTTCGCGTGTGATTATTATTCACCATGGCGAAATCAAAGTGGATAAACCCATCAACGAAATAGAAAACCTTGAGGAAACTTTCAAACGAGCTACAAGTAATGAATGAAAATTTTGATATAAGAGGTCAGATGACGGAAAAAGAGCAGGATAACGCCTTGCGTCCGTTGTGTTTTGATGATTTCGCTGGTCAGGCGAAGATTGTCAGCAATTTACGTATTTTTGTAGAGGCAGCTCGTATGCGAGGCGAGAGTCTGGACCATGTGCTGCTGTTTGGCCCTCCAGGTCTAGGAAAGACCACACTGAGTAATATTATTGCCAACGAATTGGGGGTCGGCTTTAAGGTCACTTCTGGTCCTGTGCTAGATAAGCCGGGTGATTTGGCTGGCTTGCTGACCTCGTTGGAAGATAATGATGTGTTATTTATTGATGAGATTCACCGTCTCTCGCCTATTGTAGAGGAATACCTCTATTCTGCGATGGAGGACTATCGTATTGATATTATGATAGATAAGGGACCTTCTGCCCGCACGATACAAATCGACCTCAACAAGTTTACACTCATTGGTGCCACCACTCGCAGCGGTCTGCTGACCAGCCCATTGCGTGCGCGTTTTGGTATCAATTGCCACTTGGAGTACTACGATGCGCATATTCTTGCGGGGATTGTGGAGCGTAGTGCGCGACTTTTGGGTATCCATATCGATAGCAAGGCAGCAGCCGAGATAGCTCGCCGCAGTCGTGGTACTCCTCGTATCGCTAATGCCTTGCTCCGTCGTGTGCGTGACTTTGCACAAGTAAAGGGCAATGGTGCAATAGATTTGGAGATTGCACGGTATGCCTTGGAGGCACTCAATATTGACACCTTTGGTTTGGATGAGATTGATAATAAGTTGCTTAGCACCATCATTGATAAGTTCAAAGGCGGACCTGTTGGCTTGAACACTATCGCTACAGCGATGGGAGAAGATGCAGGCACAATAGAAGATGTCTATGAGCCATACCTCATCAAAGAGGGCTTTATCAAACGCACTCCCCGCGGTCGTGAAGCCACCGAGTTGGCATACAAGCATCTTGGCAAAACGCCACTCATCAATGGTCAAATCACCTTGGAGTTCTGATATGAAACAATACAAAGCAGTCTTTATTGACTGGGATGATACGATAGGAGATTTCATGGGGGCAGCGAAACTGGCGCTTCAAGAGATGTATGACAAATACCAACTTAGCGATTATTTCGCTTCGCTTGAGGAGTTTGTTTCGCTCTACAAACCGCACAATCTGGAACTTTGGGACAAATACGGCAAGGACCTTGTTACCAAGGATTTCTTACGTATTGATCGCTTTCTTTGGCCCTTGCTACACGGTAGCAAACTTGCCTCATCGCCTTTCGCCTCAGCGGGGTCCCCGACGACATCGGTGTCGTGGGGTGCTCTATCGCCTCATCGCCTATCTCAGCTCGCCGAGCAACTGAGCGAAGACTTCCTCAACCTGACCACAGCGCATTTCTCCTTGCTCGAAGGAGCAGAGAAGTTGGTGCGTTACTTGGCGAAGAAATATCCGCTGACAGTAGTGACCAATGGCTTTATAGAAGTGCAGTATGAGAAGTTTGACAAGAGCGGACTGCGTGACTGCTTCTCGTATATCGTATTGAGTGAAGAAGTGGGTTGCCAAAAACCCAATCCACGTATTTTCGAGGAGGCATTGCGCATGAATGGCTTGCAAGCCGAAGATGTTGTGATGATAGGCGACTCATGGAACTCGGATATCCAAGGTGCTATCAATGCAGGCATTGATCAGATTTGGATTCGCAAATCCAAAGATCCACTCCCCAAAGGACAATCCGCTACTTACCTTGTCCAATCCCTCTCCGAAGTGATGGAGATATTATAACCCAACAAGCTACCTTTCATCTACCTACCTTTTACGGGTTCTCGACGGGTTCATACTATGAGATTACTATGTGATTAGTATGTGATTACTATGTGATTTAGATCACATCCATAGAGCATGTGACTAGAATTACTAGTATGGCTAGTGTCACTACATTCTATTTGTCTATTGCTATCTGCGCAAACTGCGATTTCTGCGAAAAGTGCGAATTCGCATAATTCGCACAATTCGCAAATTGCGCACATACTTTTCAATTGTCACTATCTCTCATAATCAATGGTTTAAAGAATAAGCCCTCCTCTTCCACGGACATTTCCTCTGCCATTTTCAAACATCCTCAAAAAGTCCGCAGAAATTGATTCCAAGATGCTTTCTCTCTGAAAATCAATACTCCATTCTTAATTACTCAGCATGGCGGAAGTGGCGCTTATGGCGGAATAGCGGAGAAGTTTCCGCCATTTCCGCCATTCCCCACATCTCGTTTTCGTGTGCCAAGTTTATAAAAGAATCAGCGCGAGCATTTCTGCTCGCGCTTAAATATAATTCTGAATTCAAAATTCATAATTCTTAATTACCAACCTCTTGTCCTACGGCGTTGTATTCTACACCATTGCGGATAATGATGAGTTGACCATCGCGCATTATCTTTTGGATATTTGCGTTGTTGGTAGTAATATTATCTACCGCCGTTGTGGATTGGGTTGTAAACTCGCCAGAATGTGACTTAATGGTTTTGTCAGAAGCATCTTTCACATCAATATTATAGCCATATTTAGTGCCTGATTCTAAACTTGTTACGGTAAAGCGATAGCCCTTTCCTGCTTGTTCGGCATATTGTACTGGGTGATTACCATCACGACCTGGAGCAAAGGCAATATTGAGCAACTGACCTTCGGCATTGAAGGTAAGAGTGCAGAATACCTCATTGCCTTTCTTGATGACGATGGTATAGGTGTCGGCACCATCTTCCGTTGGCCATGTAATGGTAACATCGTTGGTACCAGAAGTAACGACAACATCATCGGTAGTAACATCCTCGGACTCGATACATTGGATATATCTGAATGAGCCAAACACTCTGTCATACTTGTAGTTATCAAGGTAATTGCAAGGAACATATAGGTTAACATTGTAGTTCGTGAACACATCTTCATCTGCGATTGGAGGCTCTGGAGCGTAGCAATATATATGGTATAACTTGTCACACCCATTAAAAGCATAATTTCCAATCTCGGTTACGCTATTAGGGATAGTGATGGAGGTGAGCCTAGAGCAACCAGAGAAAGCCCCATATCCAATGCTCGTTACGCTGTTGGGGATGGTAACAGAGGTAAGGGAGGAGCAAGCACGGAAAGCACAACTTGCAATGCTTGTGATGCTATTGCCGATGGTGACAGAAGTGAGGGAATCGCAATCTTCGAAAGCCGCATATCCAATACTCGTAACGCTATTTGGGATGGTAATGGATTTGAGGTCGTTGCAATTATGGAAAGCATTACTTCCAATGCTCGTGACGCTATTAGTGATAGTGATAGAAGTGAGAGTGAAGCAATTTTGGAAAGCAGCATCCCCAATACTCATAATGCTATTTGGAATGTAAATAGAAGTGAGATTTTCAAGCCCAGCGAAAGCACCTGGACCAATACTTGTAATACTACTTGGCATATTGGTAGATTGACAACCAACAACTAAAGTATTAGTTGCTGTTTCAACAATGGCATTGCAATTATTACGACTATCGTAAACGGGATTACCTTCTTTCACTATAATAGACTTAAGAGAAGAACATCCAGAGAAAAGTCCTTCCCAACAACCATACTTGTATTCACCACTCCCTATGTTTGTTACGCTGTTAGGAATAGTGATAGAGGTAAGAGATTTGCACCCATTAAAAACCCCATTCCCAATACTTGTCACGCTGTTAGGGATAGTGATGGATGTTATTGGAGAGTTTGCAAAAGCACCATCGTCAATACCGACAACTTCGTAAGTTTTTCCCTTATATACAACGGTTTCTGGTATATAAGCAGTTGTTAGATAGGCATAATTGTCGCTTGATACAGATTGGTATGTCACTACGACTTGACGAGTTGAATTAGTGCTTGCATGTTTTTGCGAAACCGTTGGAGATTTCTTGCTTGGTGTGTACCAAGGATTATCAACACCAGTTCCTTTCTCAATAAGGGTGACAATCATCCTACCGATGGTCTGTTTCTCAGAAATGAACTTGAAGTTTACAGAGTCACCTTGAGCAACATCACCAACGAATTCTATTTGGTCATAATACCGCCTCTCGTGAGTAGCATAAACATCAGTAGCAACCATCAAACCACTGCCACCATAGATAGCGTTGATTTCGAAAGTAGCCTGTGCTGTCTTGGTAGCTTCGCGATAGGTCCAATCGCCACTTCCCCATGGGTGTTTGAAAGCTGCAGTAGTACAAGGAGTGGAATCTTCTACATAAGGATCGCTTGCCCAATCTTTCACTTCAATATATATCACACCGCCATCAGCAAGTCCAACAAGCTTTGGCTCTCCTTGGGACTCGAGTTCCAAATAACCAGTTCCTTCAAGAATAACTACATTGTCCTCTTCAAGATCGTTCTCCCAATGTATGTTTTTACCCCATTGGTAAGCCCAACCTAGAAAATCAGGGTCAGAAGGGATAGCTAAAACTTTAATTTGCATATTTGGCTCATAATCGAATGTACAAGCGACCCAACCTGTGCCCGCTCCCTCAATAGGAGTGAACATAAAGTCGGTGTTGTTTGAATCCCAACTGTTAACTGTGCCTACAGCATAGCAACCTTCTGGAGTGTTTTCTGGTACATAATAAAGGACAACAGTGGTGCGTCCAGCACCAGGATTTGAGACTGTTGGCATGGATTCAACTCCATTGTCCCCAGCAATCTTGTAGTACAAATCACCGACTTGGAAAGGGCGCGCCCAAAGGCTAGTGGTGGCGAGGAGTGCCATAAAAAGGGAGAATAGTTTTCTCATAATTGTTTGAGTTTTAAGCGTTAATATTGTTGTTTGTTTTATTTGCCATTGGTATATAGACACAAAAAGCGTAGACCTCGAGTTGGTTATTTACAACAAGAGGCCTTCGCATTGCCCATACCGTCAAATAAACAACAGGAAACCTACGCTGGTATGAAAACACACTACATCCTATGCAAATGTAGTATGGATATTATCATACCCATAGGCATTCATTGTTACTTTGATTTTGACGGTATTTGAAAAGTTGCGAAGTTTTCTTGTTGTCAAACACAAAGCGCAATAAACGCTATTTAAATATGTCCGAAACCTACCCAAGAAAGACCCTTTGCGAGACACTTTGCGCAGGATATACTCCCTCCAGCGTAGGATTCGGTTGCAAAATTACAATAAATTTCTGAATTGCGCAAGTAGTAGTGTAAAAAAATCGCCATTTATGTTTGAACACACAAATGGCGACTGAGTAAAACTAATGTATTGCTCTATTACAAGTCAGACAGCAAAATGGCCATATAGAGAGGAAACGTTAGCAATCGCTCCACTGTTCTGCCATTATGGCAGTCTTTTGTGTATGGCACAGAGATTGTAAGTATAGTATTACGAAGTAATAAAATTAGACTATGATGAAGAATAAAAATAAAAAGAATGTAGAGCAACCTGTTGAAAATCAACAGGAAAACTTAAATGTGCAAACTGAAAACGGGAAGGTGGAAGTAGAGAATACTGAGAGTGTACAAACTGAAGAAGTGTCAGAGACTGAAATGCTGCAAGCCAAAGTGGCAGAATTGGAAGCACGCGTGGCAGAGTTGGAAGACCTGAAACTGCGCCAAATGGCAGAATTTGACAATTTCCGTCGCCGTACCAACAAAGAGAAACTTGAGCTCATGACTACCGCTGGTGAGCGTATCTTCAAAGATATGCTGCCCCTTGTTGATGACTTTGAACGCGCCAAAGATGCGATGACAAAGACCGATGATATTGAGGCAGTTCGTCAAGGTATTGATTTGATTTACAATAAGTTTATTGGTTTCTTAGCTGCAAACGACGTGAAAGTAATTGATACAACCGATGCTGATTTTAATACTGATTTGCACGAGGCGATTACCACTTTTGCAGCAGGCGAAGACAAAAAAGGTAAAATAATCGATTGTACACAAAAAGGATACACCTTGGGCGAAAAAGTGATTCGCTTTGCGAAAGTAGTCGTAGGAGAATAAGATTATGGCAGAGAAAAGAGATTATTATGAAGTGCTTGGCGTGGAGAAGAACGCCAGTGCGGATGAGATAAAAAAGGCGTACCGCAAGAAAGCGGTGCAATATCACCCTGACAAGAACCCTGGTGATAAAGCGGCAGAGGAGAAATTCAAAGAAGCAGCCGAAGCATACGAGGTGCTGTCTGACCCGCAGAAACGCCAACGCTATGATCAGTTCGGTCATGCAGGTATGGGTGGTGCTGGCTTCAGTGGCGGCGGCATGAACATGGAAGATATCTTCTCGCAGTTCGGCGATTTGTTCGAATCGTGGGGCATGGGTGGGTTTTCCAGTTTCTTTGGCGGCGGCAGTCGTGGTGGCGGTCAGCGTGTACGTAGAGGTAGTGATTTGCGCGTTCGCGTGAAGGTGACCTTAGAGGAGATAGCGACGGGTGTGGACAAGAAAATCAAGGTAAAGAAGCTAGTTAGTTGCAAGAGTTGTAATGGTACAGGTAGTGCAGATGGCCATTCGGAGACGTGCCCAACATGTAAAGGGTCGGGTCGCGTGGTAAGTGCGCAACGCAGTATCTTTGGTATGATGCAGGTGCAGAATGAGTGTCCTACTTGTCATGGCGAGGGAAAAGTGATAAAAAACAAGTGTACGAATTGCCAAGGTAATGGTGTGGTACGCGAGGAAGAAATCATAGAGATACATATCCCTGCAGGTGTGGCTGGAGGTATGCAGATTCCAGTACATGGCAAAGGCAACGCGGCTCCTCATGGTGGCGTGAATGGCGATTTGCTGGTGCTGATAGAGGAAGAAGAACATAAGAACTTCTTGCGTGATGAAAGCGACTTGGTATATAACCTGCTGCTGGATATGCCGACTGCTATCTTGGGAGGGCAAGTACAGATACCTACTCTGCAAGGCGAGGCAAAGATTACGATCGCTCCAGGAACACAACCTGGTAAGGTGTTGCGAATGAGAGGAAAGGGGTTGCCAATGATAGACCAATATGCACGCCAATATGGCACGGGTGACCTGCTAATCAATGTGGGTGTGTATGTACCTGAACATCTCAACAAAGAAGAAAAGAAACTCATTGAGCAATTACAGAAAAGCGAGAATGTACGTCCAGGTGGTAGCGATGTGAAGAACTTCTTTAAGAATCTGTTTGGATAAAAATGGAGTCGGGACTTAGGATTTAGGAATAAATACAAATTATGAAAAAGACTATTTTATTGGTAATGAGTATATGCCTCGGTACGCTAGTGCGTGCTGAGGTTTTTCCGTCTTTTGGAGTGGATAGTGTGAGTAGCGAGTTCTTTCGCGAGTGGTATGTGACCAATGATTTGGTACACTATCTAGATAATGGTTCGGATAATATATACTATGAAGCAGAGACTACAGGAGAATGGAATATGCCCGACCAGAAGTTATTCTCAATAGCAGGCAATCCGTACAAGTGGAATAAATATTATTTGAATGGTTTTCGTATAGATAGTCGTTTTCAAGTCGGCAATGCGTTGTATCATGCCGATATGAATGACCACAGTGTGGCTGTGGATTATCATCGGGGTAGTATGTCGCTATGGACAGATAGTACGCGTCGTAATTTGGCACAACTGAGTTATAATCTAGGCCGTGTAGGCAATGAGGTTTCGTGGGGTACTAAAGAGCTTATCAATCTGTTTCATAAGAGTGCGTCAGAGCGCAATATGCCAGGTAATGATCTGAGTCGTCGTGCCTTTATGCGTGGAGCCGGCGAAGTAGAGGTGGGATATGGAATACCAGCTCTAGGTAAGACCTACTATCAACACCTATATGCTAATTTGGGTCAGCGTAGCGTAGTGTATTTTGATCAAAAAGGCACTGCTGGTATGTATGATGCAGGTTTTTATCAGGTGCAACTAGATGGTGAATTGCCACTCAAGGCTAATCCTGTAGTGGATCACCTACATTATATATTTAGCGCGAGCGCGCGCGAGGACTGGGGGGGAGAGTTTGTATATAATGCTAACGAGGTAGCCAATCTGGAGGCATATAGTTTGTCAGTATATGGTAATAAGACCTACAGTCAACAACATCGTTTGACCACAGGCATGACATGGGCTTTATCCGATATTAGCAAGCGAGATGGCTCTTTTGCCCGCAATCTAATAGATCAAGATGGAGAGGGATTTGAACCCTATTATGCGGATGGTCAATTGAATGAATTGAACTGGGCAGTGAACTACGAATATGATATTCTGCCATGGCTAAAGTTGCAAGTGGATGCCTATAACTCGTTGTTGCATTGGTCGCCAAGTGTAGAGCAATGGAACACATGTACATACTTCCAACGTTATCAAGATTCGCTGCCAACACAGTTATATACATATCAATGGGAGTCGCATGCATTTACAAGTGGATTGCTAGAGAATGCGGTGACAGTAGAAGCAAAGAAGTGGGTAAAGCCATGGTTGCAAGTGCAAGGTCGATTGGGTGTGTCGCTAGATGGAATGCTGCTAGGTGGTGGAAAGAGCATTGTATCACCCAACTGGCTGATGCAAGCTGCGGTGTATATGAAACCACACGATTGGTTTGAGATGACCATCTCGCTGAGCAAACATCGTGCGACTTATACCTTTGATGACATCCGATATATGTCGGATGACTATATGCATGCGAAGGCATACTATACGGCAACAGGCGCGTTGGCTACTACTACAGGTGGCAAGTTTCACCAATTTGAGAAATACTTGCGCCAACCATCGTATGTGGTATTGGATTTGCCATTCAAGTTTACGATAGGGCGTCATGAGATTAGTCTGCTACAGAGTATGCGCCTCTACTATGATTTATGGATGACCTACTATGATAGAGTACCAGAGGAGTATGGATTCTATCAAGAACATACCACGACAGTAGCTGACAAAGGTGAAAAATGGACTGTTACCAATCCAATTTATTTCGAAAATTCAGGCGAAAAGCACTATGTTGTGGGGTATGAAAACAAGGAACTACTTGGCGGTAATTTCTTTACGAACAAGCCATTGTATTTGTCCAATGTGGTTAAATATGCGTACAATGGCAAGAAAGTGTTCTTTAGTTTTAGCTGGCAATCGTATTTGATGAGTGGTTTGTCTGCTATGGGCAATGGCGTGCAGAGTAATAATATAGGTGTGTTGTCAGAATCTACTGCTAATCCTAATACCTATCTCAATGAAAAGAATACCGAGGGCAAGTATCGTGCATCGGGGCGCTTGGATCAAGATCGCTCGTTCATAGCTCGCATACAGTTGGGCTATAATATCACCCCTAACTGGGGTATTCATTTGAATGGTAAATTCAAGGATGGTACACCTATTACCAATTTCCGTACGTTGGAATACGTGGACGCTATGGGGAATACCCAACTAGCTGTGTATAATGCTGATACCAAGGGTATAAACTTGGCAGCATATCACTTTGGAAAGCGCAAGGATGCATTCTTTAATATCGATCTGCGTCTTCGTTATCGAGGACATATCAGTCAGGTGCCATTAGAGGCGGAGGTGATGTGCTACAATATCTACGATTTTGGAACGGAGCTCTTTGAGTTTAATTTTGACGAGGATATGAATCGTGCGCGCCGTGCGATGGTGCTTAATATCCCTCGTGGCATGTTGTTTACGATGCGCGTTGGACTCGGGAAAGAAGTGCGATAGTGATTATTGCTAAACTGGTGATTATTACTCCGTCAATACGGTCTAACATATTCTCTGTCAGCATATTGGATCCGATGATTGTAGCTACTAGTGTGGCAGTTGAACGAAGTTTATCTTTGTACCACATAGGGTAGAGTAGCCAAATGAGCAAGAATAGTATGGCAGCAAAGATACCAAGATTGATCAGTACACCAAAATATTGGTTATGGGTGTTGAAGCCTCTGTCGTAGTATGCAGTCCAATTGTGCGACTGATAAATCGTTTTGAGGTACTCTGAATTACCACCTGCACCTACTCCATACCAAATATAATCCTTCGGATTCTGTAATGCGCAATACCATATATTAATACGTGGCTCAATTTCACTAGGTTTGTAATCTTCTCTCTCTGCTATATGTTCCCACTCAAGTTTCTCAAATCTAGGGTGCTGTGTGAATAGTAGTCCAGCAAGTGCAATGCCAATTACTACTACCATGGATGTCCCAATAAGTCGTCTTTTGCCTCGCAAAGATTGAATGATAGCCATAGCACCGATCAGTACTAGCGTGAGCATATTAGCGCGCGAGCCTGATAGAATGATTCCTGCTACTAGTGCGAATAAGCAGATTAGAAAACAACAGATAATAACCTTGTGATGGCGGCGTATAGCCATGAGAGGAATACGCAAGTATAGGAGTGCTACAATGGCCAGATTGAGAACTGTGCCATAATATAATCGGTGTTTGGAATCGGATATTTGTTCGCCAAAATAACTCCATTGGAGGGTGGTAGTAGGCAGTTGATGGTGCTCCTGCAGATATGCCCAATTTTGAATGAAATAAATGTATATTCCATAAATAAATATGGATGCTACACTGCTGACAATAAACCACTTGAATGCTTTTGTCCAGTTGTATTGATCGTTTACTCCCCATAGTGCAATGGGCAGAATGGCAATCAACGACACATGTCTCCCTAGCATGTTGGTAGCATCCGTTTTGTGGACAGCCCATATGCATGATACTGCTTCCCAAGCAACCCATATTGCAACCATAAGAAGTGGAATAAGCCCTTTGTGCCATTGTAAGTTCTGCTTACATAGGAAACGTCCTTCAAGTAACCAACAAATCATCCATGTCACCCATAGATATAACGATATGCGTGTGGGATAAGGCAACGAACAAAGGGCCAATACAAATAGAAAGTAATTAATCTTTCCAACAATATGTTGATACTTGTTTAGCATAGCAATATATAGGGATGACAAAGTTATTTCTTATGTTTTCTCCATCGCATTTTTAGCACAAGTTGCACACATTTCGTAGTATCAAAGCCACGTGCTTTTGCATATGCCTCTGCGATAGTGGCTAGAGCTTGCTGGTCGGTGTCTATACGCTCAAAGTTGCGGCATCCTCTTCGGCAATCGATTTTTTGTCCGAATCGCATGCGATTGAGATCTACCAGTTGGAATTGAGCACCTTGTTCGTTGGGTTCGAAGAGCACATTTCCCATAGAATAATCGGAATGCAATATCCCCTGTTGATGCAGGATAGCAGTAAAATGGCCAAAAGCGGCAAAAATCTGCATGCGATTAGGGAAATGGGGATCTTTGATCACCTCTTTGAGTACATGGGTACATGGCGATATCTGGCTGATATAGTAGCTCTTATGCAATAAGCCACCTTTGCGAGTTTCAATATATGTAACAGGTTTTGGAGTGAGGTTGCCTAGTCGCTGTGCATAGATAAACGAACGTCTAGCTTTGCTAGCAAAGATGGTGTAAATTAGTCGTTTGAAGAGGGTGGGGACGGCAAACGATTTTACTACCAACTGCGTGCCCACTCGTTTTATTGTATTTCGTTTTTGGTATAAAATTTCCTTGGAACTCTCAAAAAGTTCGGGCAAGTGCTCTAGTATATGGGTTTGTTCAGCTAGTTGCTGATTTGTCCATAGATAATCGGTCCATGCTTTGCCGTTCTCATGCAGAAACGAACCACATCCATCTTTCTTAGCTTGTTGTCGGGTGTTAAATCGCTTTTCCATCTGCTGCGGACTGCGATATTGGTAGTGGTCAACCGCGATACATTGTCTAGCCGTGCGTCCAATGGGATGAGGATAACGCCATTTTTCGCTCCATACGAGCCACGGACGATGGCGCATGAATCGGCGTTCTTTGCGCTTTTCGGGCAAGTAGTGGGTGATATGTGGTCTATCCGTGGTAAATTCTCCAGTGAATGGGTATGCTTGTATATCCTCGCGTGTGAGAACATAGTCTGTGCTCTGCTTCTTGACTGATAAGTATTTTCTAGGTATTCGTGACAAGAACTCACGTGGATTTTCGCTAAAGAATTCATCTGCGTCTAATCTGACGCACCACCAGTCGCGGCATGATAATTCATGTCGAAACGCACGGAAGGCTTTAGCACGCAGCCCAATATGAAAACCACCAGTGTACTGCATAAAGGGTACGATGGTTGGTTGGTTGGTTGCCAATTTATTGACAATCTCCCACGTACCATCGGTGCTACCATTGTCAATAACGATGACCTTATCGCTCCACTCTGTAGCCGCTAGTAGCGACTCGCGGATGATGTCGGCTTCGTTTTTGACGAGCAGCAAACTGTATATTTTAAAAGGTTTCATATTTTGTCGCGGCGTTGCGTGATTTTACGCCAGTAATAGAGTAGGGGATTGGTATATTTCAGCCGTTTCCATGGGCGTGAAGCATGAGGGAAATGCAGCACAGGATTACCCAGCATTAGCAAATTAGTTTTGCCTAGTTCAGTTGACCAATGCGAGATGGTGACATCGTACCAATTTTTTGTTGGGTCTAGCAATTGAAAATCGGCTACTTGCAGCAACTCATTGGTAAGCAATGTACAGCAAAAGGAGAAACGTTTTTTGGTAATAATTGTGTTTTTACCATGGATGCGATATCTCCAGCGACGCACGTAGTGATATGGAAAGTTGTATGTGCCATTTTCATCTACGGTCACAGCCGCTACCATGCCTACACCTTTCTGCACTTGTTCTGTCATTAGGTGTAGGGTGTTAGAATCTATGATGACATCGCTCTCAATGATGACCAAGTGCTGGTTCTTCGCCAGAGCCTCTTGCTGTGCCAGTTGTAGCACTAGTCGATAGTTGGGTGAAGGATGATCGGTGAGATCCGAGATATGCACTACACGAATATGGGTTCTTGAGGCAATATCATCCAACCGTTGTGCATTCTCAGGCAATGAGTTGTCATCGTACACACAGAGTGTGTACCCGCTTCCTATAATAGCGCGAATAGCCCTTTCGGCAATCTCTAGCGAATCCTTTACGGGCATGATTATATGCAACTGTTGCTCTTGCACTATTCTTCTACTCGCGTCTTTTTTTTCAATTCAAAATCACGACCCAGATAGTTCTTTCTTACAATCGGGTTTGCTGCTAGTTCTTCTGGTGTGCCATGAAAGAGGATTTTCCCCTCAAATAGGAGGTATGCACGGTCAGTAATCATCAGCGTCTCATCCACGTTGTGATCGGTAATCAATATACCAATATTCTTATCCTTCAATCGCCATACCACATCTTGAATTTCTTGTACAGCAATAGGATCCACGCCAGCAAATGGCTCGTCCAACATTACAAACTTAGGTTCAATGGCCAAACAGCGAGCAATCTCCGTACGACGACGCTCGCCACCAGATAGGCGGTCGCCCAAGTTCCTGCGCACATGCCCTAGGTTAAACTCCTTGATGAGTTGCTCCAATTTCTCTTGCTGATATTCCTTTGTGAAATTGGTCATTTCCAATACTGATAGGATATTATCTTCCACGCTCATTTTACGAAAGACACTTGCCTCCTGCGGCAGGTAACCTATTCCTAATTTTGCGCGTTGGTACATAGGCATACTTGTAATATCCAGATCATTGAGGAATATCTTTCCATTATTGGCAGTAACCAATCCTGTGGTCATGTAGAAAGTGGTCGTTTTACCAGCACCATTAGGACCCAACAAGCCCACAATCTCCCCTTGCTCAAGGTAGATGCTCACATCGTTCACCACAGTACGTTTGCCGTACTTCTTATATAAATGTTCAGTTCTTAGTTTATCCATATCCGTGCCTTTCGCCTTTAACCTTTAACCTCTAAACTAACAGGGCAATGGTCGGAATGTACTACTTCGGCTAATATTCTAGCATCAGCAACTCGTTCTTTCAATGGCTCGCTCACCCAATGATAGTCGATACGCCATCCCACATTTCTCGTTCTCGATCCTGCGCGGAAACTCCACCAACTATATTTCTCTGCACTGTGGTCGAACATGCGGAAGGTATCCACCATGCCACTCTCTTCCCAACGGTCTAGCCATGCTCGCTCTTCAGGCAGGAAACCGCTAACGCCCACTTGGCGTTTCCAATTGTTGATGTCAATGGGTTTGTGCGCAATATTATAGTCACCACATACCACGATGTTTGGTCTTTCTTTTCGTAGCTCGTTGATCCACACTAAGAAATCTTCTAGAAAATCCATCTTATACTCATACTTCGGACCTTCTGCTTCCCCAGATGGGATATATACGCATACTACTGTTATATCGCCGTAGTCGGCACGAATCACACGCCCTTGGCAGTCGTATTTCGGATTGCCCATTCCCACCACTACACGGTCGGGCTGAATACGCGTGAAGATAGCTACACCCGAATAACCTTTCTTTTCTGCCGAATGGATGTAACTCTGATACCCCAACTCTTGCATAGTCATTACGTCTATTTGATCGGGCTGCGCTTTGCTCTCTTGTATGCAGAATACATCGGGATGCTCTGCCTCAAGCCAATCAAACAACCCTTTACTGATGGCACTGCGGATACCATTGAGGTTATACGAAATAATTTTCATATTAGCGTACAATTTTTTTGTTTGTTGTAGGTGTTACTACCACGTAGGTACCATGTGGCAATGACTCAATATCTAGTGTAGTTTGTTTTTGACCTAGGATATTGTAAATAGCTATGATATCTTCATGGCTAGGAACTTCCTCTGTACTTGTTTCTACTCCGCCTTTGAATCGGAAGTAAATTACGCCATTTTCTTCCTTAATATTCTCAATAGTATGTCCTTCTATCGCAGTGTATTCTGTGGCTCCTGCGGGGAACAAATCACCTTCTTTACCATCAAATCCGCTGCTATAAATATCTGGTGTTTTTCCATCTGCTTCAATCAAGTCCACACCCATCTTTCGCGCATTGTTATTAACGGTGTTATCCATCCATGTGTTCGAACTATACTGAATTTTGGTCAACATCATACCGTGACCAGGGATATATTCATCCCATCCCACTTGCTGGCGATTCTCCACCATATAGAAGGTTGTAGGTTTAGGATCGTTACCTAGCAAGTTATGCTCATCGGAAGTGGAAATGAGCAATGCATTGTCGCTTGTTTGCAGTTCATTAAGCACAACATTCTCAGGATCCACAATCAATCGTGGTGTCAACCATCCCATAAAGAACTGCTCGTATGCCGAGTACGCAGGAGGGGTGTTACCATCGTTGTTGTATGGACCATAGTCTAGGATTGACCATGAACCGATAGTCTTATGAGTACCGTATCCAGTAGTTTCATATAAGTCGGGCAATCCCAATACGTGGCTAAATTCGTGACAGAATGTGCCAATACCAGTATGATGGTTTGTATAAGAGTCCATCTCGTTGCCACAAGCATATAGATCAACGTACTTACCATCCACCTTGCAATTAACTCCTGCATCAAGGAGCCAATACGAATGAGGCCAAATGGTATTTTCTGTGCCACCACCGGCTTCACCATAGCCAGCATAAATCACATAAACAAAATCCACGTATCCATCATTATTGTTGTCGTATTGACTGAAGTCCACACTATCGTCCACTAATTGACATGCTTCTTTCACCATTGTCCATGGAGCATTGTCAAAATCGGTGGATGGATTATTTTTGCCATAGAATGCCATATCTTTACTCACCGTCACTGGACCTATAACATCAAACTGTGGATCATAATGCCCATTGGAAGAATCAAAGAAGTACTTCCAAGCTGATCCTTCTGAGGTTACAAAATACTTTCTACCTCCGTAGTTATACGAATAATCTCTTGTATAGTTCTTGCCAATCAGCATACTATCCATTTCTGCCTTATCTGTCGTAAAAGCCACATCGGTAAAATTCACCAATATCACCAATCCGCGAGGAGCTATGTTCAGCGGAGTAGCCACTTTTTGTGCTTGTGCCACACGACTAGGCGCTGCCATACGCTTGGCCTCAATCTCTTTTGCACTCAATGATTCTGTCACACGGTAGAATCCATCCTTATCCATCTTTAGCCACTCGCCCTTCTCATTGGTCATCCAACGAAAATGCTCGTCACCGTGCAGATACACAGTGATTTGACTGCCATCTGGCTGTGTCTTTACTATACCTCCTCTACGTGCAGGTATGGCCCATAACGAACATACCATCACACTCAATACTGCTATTAATCCTATCTTTTTCATTTGTTATTTAGTTTTCACCTTTTCGTTTTTACTTTTCACTTTTCTGCATGTTGCCACAATCCTTCCGCCCTTCTTTTTCTTGGCGTAGCAGATATATCCTTTTTTGTTCTCTTTCACGAGTGTGACTCCATCTTCCAAGGTCATCCAATGGTTTCTTTCATCCCCGTGCAATCGCACATAAATGGTGTCACCATTGGGTTGAACGCGTTCAATCACACCCCTATAAGCAGGTACTCGGGCTGGCTTATTTTGGGCATATAAACCACATACCATACACCCTATACATAATATCCAAATCAATCGTTTCATAATCTTTATACTTTTACATATAGCCGATTGCGGCGTCCTCTAAACCGAGCGCGAAGCGCTCTGCACTTTCTTAAACAATTCGCTCGCAAATACAAAGTCATTCAACGCCTCATTATCTGCATGGAATATCTCGTGCCTGCTACCTTGCCACTCTTTCACTCCATTGCGTAGGAACACGATGTTATCGCCAATCTCCATAATTGAGTTCATATCATGACTGTTCACCACCGTACAAATATTATACTCTTGTGTGATGTCTTGTATCAATTGGTCTATGACCAAACTAGTTTTTGGGTCCAATCCCGAGTTGGGCTCATCGCAGAACAGATACCGTGGATTCAACGCTATCGCTCGCGCAATCGCCACGCGCTTTTGCATACCACCACTAATCTCGCTTGGCATCAATCCAAAAGCTCTCTCTGGCATGTTCACACGTGTCAAGCAGAATCGCGCTCTCTCCACCATCTCCTCCTTGTCCATCTGCGAGAACATTTCCAGAGGGAATAGCACATTCTCCTGCACGGTCATGCTATCAAATAATGCCGCTCCTTGAAACAGCATTCCCACTTCTCTGTGCAGCATCCGAACCTCTTTCTCCGTCATCTCTGCCAAGTTCTGCTGCCCGTGGCGTGTGTCAAATAGGATTTCGCCAGAATCTATCTGGTGAAGTCCAATCATCGATTTCATCAGAACTGTCTTACCTGAGCCCGATTGACCAATAATCATGTTTACCTTGCCGTCCTCAAAGTCCGCAGAAATATGGTCCAGCACCACATTCCCATCAAAACTCTTCACTACATCTTTTACCTGTATCATAAAAATCTCGCCTTTAACCTTTAACCTTTAGCCGCTTGCGGCGTCCTATAGCCTCAAAGAGGCGTCCTTTAATTAAGCATCAAATTTGTCAGAACCACATCCATCAGCAGCACCACAATACTACTATTTACCACCGCTTTCGTACTCGCTTTACCTACTTCCAGTGCACCACCTCTTGCATAGTAACCGTAGTACGAAGCCATACTGGCGATGATAAACGCAAAAATTACTGTCTTGATAAACGAGTACCACACATAAAATGGTATAAATGCGTACTGAATACCCAGCAGATACTCCGATATTGGTAGAACATTTGTGATGGCGCTAATGCCGTAGCCACCCAACAGACCCGTAAACATAGACAATGTTACCAACAATGGCATCATCACCATAAATGCCACTATCTTTGGCAATATCAGGTAGTTAGCCGAGTTTACGCCCATGATCTCCATTGCATCAATCTGCTCCGTTATACGCATCGTTCCAATCTCAGATGCCATATTACTTCCCACTTTTCCTGCCAATAGCAAACACAAAATTGTGCTTGAGAACTCCAGCAAGATACAGTCCCTAGTTACCAATCCTGTTGAATAGGCGGGCAGCAATGGATTCTCTGTGTTCAACTTTGTCTGCAAAGTCATAATCGCACCCATAAACACACTCACAATCAGCGTGATTAGTATCGATTCTAAACCTTGCTTACCCATTTCTTTGCTCATTTGACGCCAGAACATACGCCCTTTGTCTGGCACACGAAACACCTTGCCCATCAGCAGGCAATACTCACCTATGCCATAAAAAAATTTCTGTATCATAATTCCTTTCCTTTAACCTTTAACCTCTAACCTTTAACCTTTAACCTCTAACCTTTAGCTCGCCTCGCGAGCGTCTTATAGGCACTTTGTGCCGTCCTATAGCGCAGCGTCCACTAAACAGTAGGGCTTTGCCCGTCCTGCGGCATCAATTACCGCGTAGCACATACAACGATGGCAAGTTCCTTCCTTTCTCGTCGTAATCCAAACCGTAACCCAATACGAACTTCGTTGGAATCTCCATACCAATGTATTTAGGTGCTGCATCGGGATACTGTAGTGCTTCTGGTTTGAATAAAAATGATGCCACTTCCACACTATTCGCACCCGCATCCTTCAAATATCTAATAAATCCGTGCATCGTCAAACCGGTATCCACGATGTCTTCTACCACAATCACATCGCGACCTTCTAGATTCACTGCAAGAGGCGACAACAACTTTACATCACCTGTCGTCTGAGTCCCCTCGTAGGATTTCAAACGCACAAAAGTAATCTCTGCAGGCAGTTCAATCTGCTTAAACAAATCAGATGCAAACATAAACGCACCATTCAGTATGCATACAAACAGTGGCTCTTTTTCTGCATAATCTTTGTTTATACGATCTGCCACTTTTTTTACACATTCGGCTATATTCTGGGCAGAGACATACTCATCAAAGATACGACCATTTACTTCTACACTTGCCATAACATCAATTTATCTTTTCCGTTTTCCGTTTTCCGTTTTCCGTTTTCCGTTTTTGTAAAAAACGCCCGCAAAGTTACTACTTTTTTTTGACATACACAACACTTCCGCTATTTTTCTATCCTTTTTCATTATTCCTCCCTTTTCGCAAGTGTGTCACTGCACCCGCCATGCAGCAGTAAATATTAGGTGGTTAGTAGGTTATTAGTAGGTGATTAGTAGGTTATTCAGCGGTCATAGCAGAGATTTTACAATGTTCTAAACCCTAAACAATAGTCCGCTTACGGGCGTCCACTAAACAAAAAAATCGCATTCCCCTTGCATATATGCGATTTTTTTCGTACCTTTGCACCCGATAAATTATGCAAACTTTAAAAATACAAGCAATATGAAAAACGAAGAACTCGAAAAAGTACTAGCCATTGCTGAGCAATGGACCAAAGAGCCTTATGATGCAGACACCCGCGCTGCGGTCAAAGCCATGATTGAGGCAGAAGACAAAACCGAACTCATCGATAGTTTCTATCGCACACTCGAATTTGGTACGGGCGGTCTCCGCGGACTCATGGGGCCTGGTACCAATCGCATGAACAAATACATCGTGGCACAAGCCACCCAAGGCTATGCCAACTACCTGCTCAAAGTGCAACGCGAAGGCGGTTTCACCACCCTCAAAGGCGACACCGTGAGCGTAGTAGTGGGTCACGACTGCCGCAACAACGGCCGCCTCTTTGCTGAGACCGTAGCTGCGGTCTTCGCTGCCAACGGCATCAAGGTATATCTCTTCGAGAGCCTACGCCCAACACCAGAGGTTAGTTTCGCTATCCGTCACCTCTCTGCCCAAGGTGGTGTCAACGTGACCGCCAGCCACAACCCTAAAGAGTACAACGGCTACAAAGCGTATTGGGAAGACGGTAGCCAAGTGCTCCAACCACACGACCAAGGCATCATCGACGAGGTGAACAAAGTGACTCTTGCTGACGTAAAAATGACTGGCAATGAGCACCTTATCGAGATTATCGGTGGCGAGATGGACTACGACTACATGCAAGCTGTGAAGACCGTCATGATTGACCAAGAGACCATCCTCCGTCAAAAAGACCTCAACATCGTTTATACCCCTCTCCACGGCGCAGGACGTCAAATCATTCCAATGTGCCTTCGCTCTTGGGGCTTCGAGAACATCCACGTAGTGCCTGAGCAAATGGTCATCGATGGCAATTTCTCTACCGTGCAAAGTCCTAACCCAGAGAACGCGGAGGCAATGACCATGGGTATGAACCTCGGCACCCAACTCAATGCCGACCTCGTAATCGCTAGCGACCCAGACGCCGACCGTATCGCCATTGTCTGCCGCAACGACAAAGGCGAGTGGACCATCATCAACGGCAACCAAACCTGCATGATGTATTGCTACTACATCATCAACAATATGAAGAAACTTGGCAAACTCCGCCCAGAGCACTACCTCGTTAAGACTATCGTTACCAGCGAGTTAATCCGCAAGATGGCAGACGCACAAGGTGTGACTTTGACCGACGAATATACGGGCTTTAAGTGGATTGCCAACCGTATCCGCGAGTGGGAAGGCACACGCAAATACATTGGCGGTGGCGAAGAGAGCTTCGGCTTCTTGCCATATGATGCTGTCCGCGATAAATGCTCGCCTTCGGCTATCTGCCTCATCTGCGAGATTGCAGCCTATGCGAAGGACAACGGCATGACCCTCTACGATTATCTCCTTAATATGTATATGGAGTATGGCTTCCAACGCGAGACCACTATCAATGTCGTTCGCCCAGGTAAGTCTGGCGCAGAGGAGATTCAAGCCATGATGGTCAATTATCGCCAAAACCCTCCTATGGAGATTGCTGGCGAGAAAGTCATTAAGTCCAAAGATTTCAAGACCCTCGTTCAACGCGAATTGGTGAATGGCGAGTGGGTAGAGACACCTATCACGATGGCACTCAATGCTACCAGCAACGTGCTCCAATACTTTACCGAAGGTGGTATGAAGATCAGTGTTCGCCCAAGTGGTACCGAGCCAAAGATTAAGTTCTACTTCGAGATCCCTGCTCAAATGCCTACTCCAGCCGACTACGACAAAGCCGTAGCCGAAGCCGAGGCTAAAGTTCCTGCTATCAAAGCCAGTTTGGGTATTTAAGAATGAGAAAATAAAGACAAGCCAAAGAACTCTTGGCTTGTCTTTGTCAATGAACATGTATATGAAAAAGTTGTGGTGTTTGATGTTTGTATTTTCGTTTGTGTTGGGACTATCAGCGCAAACAAAAATGCGCGTTTGGATTAAAGGTAGTATTACTGACTACCCTGTGGCTATTATTGATAGTATTACTTTTTTTGAGGATGCGGAAGGTGCTTTTTCGGTGGATGTAAATAAAAAAGTGGTATTTTCCAAAGGTAATTTGCAATATCATCCAACGAACAATGAATGGCGTTTTGCGGAATTTCAAACGGATTGTATTGGCGAGGCAAATGATAATATATCAGACACTTTCGATGGCTGGATAGATTTGTTTGGTTGGGGTACAGGTAGCAATCCAACGAACATTAGTGGGGGTGGAGAGACTTACATATTTACGGATTGGGGGATTAATCAAATTGGGAATGACACTCCCTACACATGGCGTACATTGACAGACAAAGAATGGCATTATTTGCGCTATGAGCGTAATAATGCAGAAAGGCTTATAGGTGTTGCTCAAATAAATGAAGTAAATGGATTGATTCTTTTACCTGATGATTGGACTTGTCCAGAAGGTGTTGGCTTCCAAGCTGGTTTTCATACTGAGCGCGATGACACATATTATGCTGCATACCAAAAAATCAGTCATTCCGATTGGTCAAAAATGGAACAAGCAGGAGCGATTTTTCTACCTGCTGCGGGTAGTCGATATGTTTCGCAAACGGATTTGGTGCAATTTTATGGTTGCTATTGGACTGCCTCTTCGTATAATGACTATAGTGCTTGCATTTTCCAATTCTTCTCTAATGGCGCGGATATAGATAATCTCAATCGCAGTATGGGATTGAGTGTTCGTCTTGTAAGAGAGTTGTAATTTTGAATGGAAGTAGTCCCACATCGGTATGTATTTCTTTGAAGTAAACGGCGAAAGCAATTCCTTTATTGTTGACTAACCAAACCAATAACTAATCCACAACAAAAAATCGTTCTCTTTTTCAAGGGAACGATTTTTTTATTCAGAGCCTTTAAACTCTAAACTGTAGCTCGCATTGCGAGCGTCCTCTAAACTATTCTTCATAATCCACAGCGCTACGCGCTGCTTTGCACTTGCCGATATACTGTGCCACTTTTACATGCTCAGGGTGAGTAGCATACGCATCTAAATCCTCCCATGTCTTGAAGGTACAAGTCAAGCAAATATCGTGGTCGGTGTTCTTGGCGTTAGGGATATTGATACCCACCGTCTCATCCACCAACACATCAATCTTATCACGCAATGCGAGCAAGCCATCACGAATAATCTGGGCATTCTCCAATTTCGTCTTGCCCTCCGCCTCGTCTAACAGACGAAAAAATACTACATGCTTTACCATATTGATACACGTTTTTCTGGTTCAAGATACAATGGTGACTCTGGAGTGACATGCCATGCCTCATACCATGCGCCGATATGTGGCAATGCGCCATTCACGCGCCACATGCCCAGTGAGTGAGGGTCACTCTTCGTGCGTTGCAATACTTCCTCTGGACGGATATTACCTGCCCACACATTCGCATATGCCAAGAAGAATCGTTGCTCTGGAGTAAACCCTGCCTCATCGCCTAATTGCCTCATCGCCTCATCGCCTTTTGCCTTTTGCGCATTCTTAAACGCCTGATATGCCACTTGCAAACCACCGTGGTCAGCGATATTCTCGCCCAAAGTAAAGGCACCATTAGCATATACGCCAGAAGCCACCTCAATGGCGTTGAAATACTCCTCCATCACTTTCGTGCGCTCCTCAAAGCGTGCACGATCTTCCTCTGTCCACCAGTTAATCAAGTTACCGTCCTTGTCAAACTGACTACCTTGGTCGTCAAAGCCGTGGGTCATCTCATGACCAATCACCACGCCAATCGCACCATAGTTAAACGCATCGTCCGCATTCATATCGAAGAATGGGTATTGCAGAATACCTGCAGGGAAACAAATCTCGTTGGTCGCAGGGTTGTAATATGCGTTCACGGTTTGTGGGGTCATAAACCATTTATCCTTGTCCACTGGCTTGCCCAAGAATGACAACGAATAATCTTGCTCAAACTTCGCAGCACGCTGAATATTAACATAATAGGTCAATTCAGGATCAATCTCCAAGGCCGTATAATCGCGCCATTTATCTGGATAACCAATCTTCACGGTGAAGGTATTCAATTTCTCCATGGCCTTCTCTTTGGTCTCATCCGACATCCACTCCAGGGCTTGAATTCTTTCGCCCAATGCCACTTGCAAGTTCTTCACCAAACCTATCATGCGCTCTTTGTTCTCCTCTGGGAAGTATTTCTCCACGTACATCTGTCCGACTGCTTCGCCGAGTGTACCGTTCACCATCGCTACCGCGCGTTTCCATAGTGGAGTGGGCTCTTGTCTTCCGCTCAAGATGCGACCGTAGAACTCAAAGTTCTGCATAAAAATCTCCTCCGTCAAGAAGTCCGCACTGCCGTCAATCACTTGCCATGTAAACAGGGTCTTCATGTCCTCCAATGACTCCTCTGCCAGCATTTTTCCTGCCTCTTGCAAGTGACGGATCTGACCTACTGACAAACTGTCTGGAGCAATGTTCAATCCTGCGAAATAGATTGTCCAATCCACCTCAGGAACCAATTTTTGCAACTCCTCTACCGACATCTTGTTGTAGTTTGCCACTGGGTCACGCAATTCTACATTGCTCAGCGCAGCGTTTGCCAAACGAGTCTCCAAACGAAGTACGGTTTGTGCTTTCTCGGCTGCGTTCTCCTGACCAAACAACTCAAACATCTTCTCCACATGCTTCACATACTCCTCGCGGATATGTTTGGTGTGCTCATCTTCATCGATATAATAATCTTTCTGGCTGAGCGCAAAACCAGCTTGGTACTCGTTCAGGATATTCATGCTCGAATTCATAGCATCGGCATCCACATACATAGCCCATAATCCGAAGTCCATTGCTTTGCCCAGTACTTCCGACCATTGCGCCTTATCGGTCACATTCTCAATCTCTTGCAGCACGGGTAATACGGGCGCAATACCCTCTTGATTGCGGCGTGCTGTGTACATCGACAGGTTATATACGTCGCCTATCTTTTGTGGGATAGAGCCCATTTTATGTTGCTTGGCTGCGATGTCCGCAATCAGTCCGTTTACTTGCTCAAGATTGCTCAATCCCAACTTATCAAACGAACCAAAACGGCTGTATTCATCGGGAATAGGGTTGTTTTTCATCCATCCGCCACAAGCGTATTGGTAGAAGTCATTTTGTGCGACTGCGGTCGTATCCAGATTCTCCAGATGGATGCCTGTGGTTTGCTGCTTTGTGCATGCTGTTAGTGCCATAACTGCTAATAAGAAAAGATTAATTTTTTTCATTTTGTAAAATATTTTTGATAATTGTCTAAGAATAGTTGCACGGCTTCAGATAGTGGTCCATAGTACTCTCCACCTGCGGCATTGGCGTGTCCTCCGCCGTTAAACACTTCGCTGGCAAAGACGTTCACGGGGCGGTTACCTTGACTGCGGAACGACAACTTGATTTTGGTCTTTATCCCGCCATTTTTCGCCATTTCATCGGGAGTTGCCTTGTCCTCGCGCATGAATACGGAGTAGTGAATATCCTTACTTTGCATAGGCATATTCACGATACCTTCCGCGTCGCCTTTCTGGAAGTTAAAGCGGTATAGCTCTTTGCGATTGAGGTAGATCAATGCCGCGTGGTTCTCGGGGAACACACGCATTTTTTGGTACAAACAATAGCCCACCAATTTTATCCTATCCACGCTGTATTGATTAAACACAGCGTTGTATATCGCATCTTTATCCACTCCTGCCTCGATGAGTTGGGCAATCATTGGGTATATCTGTGGTCTATTGCTGTTATACGAAAAGTTCCCCGTATCAGTCATCAATCCCGTATAAACACACGTGGCTATATCCCCCGCCTTATCGCCTAATCGCCTCATCACCTATCACCTCCCACACGAGTTCACATGTCGATGATGCTTCGGGTACAGACACGATGAAATCGGCAAAATCTGTAGGATTCAGGTGGTGATCAATCAGCACTTTGGGGCAATCCATCTCCAGCATCTTGTCCCCCAACTCTCCGATACGTTTGGGATCGTTGAAATCGGTACAAATCACCAGATCAACCTCCGCAAGATAGGTGTCAGTTTGTTGCTTTTGCGTATCATACTGCCACACCGTATCGGCCCCTGGCATCCATGCAAGGAAAGCTGGAAAAGCATTAGGTACGATGACCTGTGCGACCTTCCCGAGCGAACGGACGTAGTGGTACATGGCCAACGAAGAACCCATTGCATCACCATCAGGCGACTGATGAGTAAAGATTGCCACTTGTGTAGCGTGTTGAATATAAGAATGTATTTCGTTCATATGTCTTCGCATAAATAGCGCCGCAAAGGTACGAAAAATTTGCGATATATGCAAATTTTTCGTTTTGCCTCTCTTTTTCACCTCATCGCCTTATCAGATAACAATACAACGCATACAGAGGCACATTGTCTATCACTTCGTTGCTCTTGTATGGTTTGAGAGATGTCTTGATAGCCATTTCTGATTTATTCTCCTGTATGAATTGTTTCAACGATTTCGCTTGCAAGTTTTCTCCCGCCTTGGCTTCTACAGGAATAGCACGATTTTTAATATCAATCACAAAATCAATCTCTTGTTGCGAGTTTGGCTTGGTATAATAATATACAGGTAAGTTGGGCAAGCACTTCAGTTCTTGAAGCACCAATTGCTCTGTCAACGCACCATTATACTCCTCAAAGATATTATCCGTCAGCATCGCTTCTGTAGCATCGGTCATATGCATAGCACCTAACAATCCGCAATCCAACAAGAACAATTTAAACGCATCCGACTCTTCATAAAAGGTCAATGGTGCTTCTGGTTTGCTAACCTGACACACTTTGTGCACAAGTCCTGCATCCATCAACCATTGGAGTGCTAATTCAAAATCCTTGGCTCTTGCTCCTTTTTTGAGCAAACCAAATATAAACTTCTTGTTTTCCTTGGCAATTTGTGCTGGTATAGATCGGAATACCTGCGTAATACGAAGCACTTGCTCTTTAGGTGCATGCTTAGAAAGGTCATTGATATATGCCGTGAGGATTTCGTTGTGAATGCTGCGAATCTCGCGCAGGGGCAGATTGTCGCAATACGCTTGCACTGCCTCGGGCATTCCTCCTACATAGAGATACATGCGCAAGTGCTGGACAATTTTCTCATGTACGGTATTCGTCGCGCTCCATTCTCTATTACTGAGCTGCTCACATATCTTATCCTCGCCTATTGCTTTGAGAAACTCCAAGAAAGTCATTGGGTGCATCTGTAACATATTTACTTTTCCCACAGGAAAACTCTCGCCTTGATGCAGCAATAGTCCCAGCAATGATCCTGCAACAGTAATGTGTTGTTCAGGTGCGTTTTCAGCAAAGTACTTTAGAGCATGCAGTCCACGAGGTACCTCCTGAATCTCGTCGATGATGATGAGTGTTTTGCCCGCAATGATCTGGGTATTAGTCATAGCTTCAATTGCCTGAATGATTCGTTTGACATCATAATCTTCAAACAATTTGGCAGCCAGCGACTCCTTATCGCAGTTGATATATGCTACATTGTCATAATACATTTGTCCAAAATGCTTCAGGATCCATGTCTTACCTACTTGTCGCGCTCCATTTAGTATCAATGGCTTGCGCCTTGGGCTTGACTTCCATTGCAATAATTCCTCTATAATTAGCCGTTCCATATATGTGTATTTGGTTTTATTTAAAATTTTCGCCACAAAGGTACTGAAAATAAATGAAATACGCAAATATTTCACATTTTTATGAACGACTTTTTCGATTTTTTTACATTTTTATGAACGACTTTTGTTGTATTTTCTACATTTTTATGAACGACTATGGCCTTTTTGTACCAGATCTTAAAAGTAGACAAAAAAAAATGTAAGGTGGAAGGTGTAAGGTGTAAAGGCGGAAAGAAAACAAGCGCGGGTGAGCCGCGCTTGTTTGGGATAGGGATGATGTCTATTAGGGATTAGAGCTATTGTCCCATGACGTTGTAATCTACTCCATCACGGATGATGACGAGGTTGCCGTCGCGGATAATCTTTTTTTGGCAATTGGTCATTGTAGATGGGATGTTTTCTACCGAGGAAGGAGTATCTTCTAACGGTAAGATTGTGCCGAACTCTTTCCATTGATCTGCTGCTTTGTAGTCGTCCAACGATTGAGCAGGAACATAAAGTGTAGCTTCGGAAAGAGGCATATAGCGGAACACCCTTACTCCTAACTCTGGCACTTCTACGGCTTCGCAGATTACTGTTTTGAGGGAGGAGCAACCATTGAAAGTTTCACCTCCAATACTCGTTACGCTGTTGGGGATAGTGATAGAGGTAAGGGAGCGGCAACTAGAGAAAGCATAATTTCCAATGGTTGTGACGCTATTAGGGATGGTGATGGAGGTGAGGGAGGAGCAAATAAAGAAAGTTCCTTCTCCAATGCTCGTGACGTTGTAAGTTGTGCCATTGTAAGTGACGGTTTCAGGGATAGTGACTTCGCCAGAGTATTCGTTGTTGTAGGCGTCATAAGAACTTCCCTTGTAAGTTACT
>JAZNKZ010000095.1:0-19070 GCA_045578815.1 Paludibacteraceae bacterium | reverse complement strand
GTCGGGATGGCGAGATTCGAACTCACGACCTCCTGCTCCCAAAGCAGGCATTCTAACCGGGCTGAACTACATCCCGCACACTTTCTCTCTCGAAAGCGGGTGCAAAGGTACTGCTTTTTTTTTATATGACCAAATATTTTGCAAAAAAAAAGTATTTTTTTGTTATTTTCTTGAATATTCCGATAATTTTGCGTACCTTTGTACGATTTTTGGCGTATTTGCACACCTTATGCCAATGTACGCAGAAATCAATTATAGAAACTAATATAATATTAAGGTATAGAACAATGGATAAAAAGACATGGATTGGCTTCCTCTTAATAGCCGTAATTATTGTAGGATTTACATTACTTAATCGTCCTTCTCAGGAGGAGATTGACGCTCGCAAGCATTATCAAGACTCCATTAAGGTGGCACGAGAGATGGAGTTGCAAGCACAGCAAATGTCGGAGCAGCTTAATACTCAGTTTACTCCTCAAACAGAACCTACAGTTCATCAAGAGGAATTGTCTGCACATCAAATGGAGCAGCAGATTGCGGCCGTCTATGGTCCTTTTGCTCCTTCTGCTCAGGGCGAAGATGGAATAGTAGTGCTCGAGAATAGTAAGATTCGCATCAGCATTGCTCGTCGTGGAGGTCGTATTGCTAAAGCCGAGTTAAAGGAATATAAGGCCTACGGCGATAGCATTAATGACCTGTGTCTTTTCCAGGGGGATGAGAGCACTATGGGATTCACTTTGGTAACGAATAATAGTCGTGTGCTATCCACAGAGAATTTATATTTTACGCATGCAAGTCAGGTTAGTGACACGGCGGGTAATACAGTGCTCACTATGCGTCTGAATACCAATATTGAAGATTGCTATTTGGATTGGATTTATACATTGGCTGCGGACGATTATATGGTGGGTATGAAGATTGTGCCACATAATATGCAGTTGGCATTGGCGCAGAACATATCGTCGCTGGAGATGCATTGGAATCAGCTGATCCCTCAGCAAGAGAAGGGGCGTAAGTTTGAGGAGAAGTATGCTCAATTGCAGTATATGTTTACTGGTGGTGATATAGAAGATTTGTCAGAGAGTAAATCTGATCGGGCGAAGGAGTCTGCTCGATTGAAATGGATAGCGTACAAGGATCAGTATTTCTCCACAGTGCTGATTGCTGATGACGCATTTGAGTCCACTGAGTTGGAATCGACTCCTATGAATTCATCTAGCAAATATATCAAGGAGTATAAAACAACCACTCATTTAGCATTTGATATTACAGGTAAGAAGAGTGCGGGGATGCGCTATTATTTTGGTCCGAACCACTACCATACGCTCAAGGAATATGATGATGATGTTGAAAAAGAGTCACGTCTTCACCTGAACGAGCTTGTTCCCCTAGGTTGGAAATTGGTGTCATGGATTAACAAGGCATTGGTTATTCCAATGTTTGATTTGTTTACATCATGGGGCTTGCATATTGGTATTGTGATATTGCTAATGACGTTGGTAATCAAATTGATTATTTTGCCGTTCGTGTTTGCGTCTTATAAATCGAGTGCAAAGATGCGTGTATTGAAGCCACAATTGGATGAGATCAATGCCAAGTATCCACCAGAGAAGATGCAAGAGCGCCAGCAAGCTACAATGGCATTGTATCAGAAGGCAGGTGTGAATCCGATGTCTGGTTGTTTGCCAATGCTATTCCAGTTCCCTGTAGTGATGGCTATGTTCTGGTTTTTGCCTACGGCTATTGAGTTGCGTGGTCAGTCGTTGTTCTGGGCAGATGATTTGTCCACCTACGATGCGATCTTGTCATGGAGTACTCCATTGCCATTGTTGGGTTGGACTCACCTTAGTTTGTTCTGTTTGCTAATGACGGTAGTGAATATCGTTTATACTCATATTACAATGCAAACTCAGGCGGGTGGTCAAGAGATGAAGGTGATGAAGTGGATGATGTATTTGATGCCTTTGATGTTCCTTTTCTTCTTCAATGATTATGCAGCGGGGTTGAGTTATTACTACTTTGTTAGTTTATTGATGACTATTATTCAGACTATGATTTTCCGTTTTGCTATTAATGATAAGAAAGTGTTGGCTCAGATGGAGGCGAATGCCAAGAAGAAGGGTAGTCAGAAGAAGTCAGGTTTTATGGCTCGCTTAGAGGCGATGCAACGCGAGCAACAACGTGTTGCTCGTGAGAATGCTAAGGCACAGATGCGCCGATAGGGTTTAGAGCTTTGCTTTAGATTTTAGAGAATATGATAAAAAATTCAATAATTCTGGTCCTATGCTCAGCAATGAGCATAGGACTTTTTGCGCAGAATAACGAGTCCGATAACCAATATCCGATAACCAATAGCGAAGCGTCCAAAGAGAAATACACTTTTGGTGATTTTTTTGATGCTTTGGATTTGCCCACGGTGTTGGGTGTAGGATTTACGCCTAGTGGTGTAGAAGGTGCCACTTTTAATTCTGCTATGCGACTAGGATGGCGTCATCATAAGAACTACGGTACATTTGTATATATCACTTATGATACACATAGCAACACTTACGATTCGTTGGTTATAGATGGTTGTAACATCCGTACTGGTGAGGTATGGTATAACGAGGTAGGTGTGAGTGTAGGATATCGTTTTCCTTTGGTAAGGGATATTAAGGCATTTTACGAATCTCCGTATTTCCATCCATGGGACATGTATATAAGTTTGCAGCCAGGCGTATCGATAGCGACGGTGAAGAACATGGTTGCGTATGATGATCTGGGAGGAGGGTACGTGATGCAGGATGTGAATGATGTAGTCCCGACATTGCGTTTTTCTGCGGGTGTAGAGTGGTTTATTATGCCTAATTTCGGCGTTTTTGCTGAGGCGGCTTACACGCAGCACTTGTTGCCAACGCTGATTGAGCAGGCTGCTAGGGAGAGTGGTGAGATTGAGCATCCTTCTGGTCCGATAACCGTGTCAATAGGTTTGTCGCTATTCTTCAACTGAGGTAGCGAATTGTAATAACTAGTTCCCCATTAATTAGTCTTTCTATAGGGGTTTTGCATATCGATTTCGGACTGGTAGTTGTCAGATAATCTGCATGTTTCGCAATGAATTGCTCCGATAGATAATGTCAACTTGACACCTAGATAAAAATTATGTACGTGTGAATAATTACGTATATGTTTTGGTTCGAGTACATTATTCATTTTGAATGTACCAAAATCCCATTTTGTATCTTTTGGTATTTCCACTATTTGTTCAGCAGGTCGTCCGAAAGGTATCATTCCAAAGTCGCAAAAAGCGGCAATACGGAATCTCCATTGCATTTCCTGTATGGGTTCGCCTTCAGGGCGAAAGAGTGAAGTATTAGGAGTGTATTCAGTTCCCCACTCTGCTCCCACCTCTACAGATGCTACGATGTCAATAGGAGAAAGTTGCTTCAAGGTCTTTTTATCTTGCCAACTGATTGGTACGTCCTTTCTTAATCCATGATTATCCATTTCTACGAACTGCCCTAAAAACTGATCATAGGTAGCGGAAGTAGATGCAATGGCTGTAGATTTAGTGATATTATAGCAATTGACGTTAACCTTGAATCCCGCTAATGCATATAAGTTATGGTTTCCTGCTCCGAATAACATAGGTATCTGTAGATGTAGGTTGCGGCACAGATCATTCCTATTCCTGAAATCATATTTTAATAGGTATGGATATCCCCAAGCGTCAGATACGGTGTTATCGTATATAACTAAATCTTCTACTGGAGTACATAGATTTTGCACGTCTACTCCTAAACCTATTTGCATTCTGAAATAATAACGTTGTAGGTCATAGCATAATCCAGCGCCATAGGCATATCCTTTTGGAAGATGGCAAATATCAGGATCATTGAAAAGCGTGGTAGAATATGCACCTATTGCATATACACCTATCATGTGACGCGCCACAGATTGATACCCAGTGCGTAATCCTCTGCTATCTTCCCTTCTTTTGGAATAATTGGTAGATTTACCACCTATAACAGCTCCATGATTCTGCGCAGATAGCGAGAAAGATGTCACGCACTGAAGCAAGAGGCTTAATACAAATGCAAATATAATATGTCCTTTTCTGCTATCCATTACTAATTTATCGTAATATAGAATGAACGCGATTGATCTTCTACAATTACATTTATTAATAAGGTACCTCTTCCTAATCCACTAAGATCAATGGTGCCTGCATAATTATTGCCATTAGGTTCGAAAGTTCCTTCTATGGGGATATTCATGCGTTGTCCCATTAAGTTATATGGCGTAAATGAATATTTTCCAGACTTGGTAGAGAGAATATGCACAATAGGATTTCGATGATCCACTATGGTCGGAACTAATGAGAAATAATCTTTAGTTGGTACAATGGTATCCTTCAGTACAACAGGACATATTGGGCAGGTCATGGTTTTGTATCCATCAGACTCGCGCGTGAGTTCCACTTGATAATAATTTTCACAATTCCCTCTATCGTTCATCAGTAGGTCGCTTGGAATATGTAGATATTCCTTGGTAGCACCATATATAGTATCTCCATTTTGATACCATTGATATGCAGAGAACTTGTGTCCACCATTATACATATCATTGTATAGCACAATGCCATCATTCCAATGTTGCTCATGAATCCACGACGGATATAGCAAATTGAAGGTAGTATCCTTGCGTTGCAGTGTATCTCCGCAGATAGCATTGTGCATGATGACTGTTATGTGATAATTAGCAGGGAGCGGATATGCATATTTATCGTCATATGTATATTCATTAACTCCTTTTTGCGAGTCAAAATAGGTAGGTGTAGGATGTGGTAAGGCTTCGCCTCTTGGAAGTGGTATAGATAAGTATTTTCCCCTCGTATCTAACGGAGCATGAAATATATCTTCAAATCCTTGTGAGTGTCCAAACTGGTCAAACAACACAGAGTATTCTATTAATTCAGGTCCTGATACAACCTCGTACTCTACCAGCAGTTCTTCTTCGTCTGCACAAAGTATATCTCCTATGTACAAAGTATATGTCGTGGTATCTATAACAGTAAGACAAATGGAGTCGTATTGCATACATCCCCACTCGTTGGTAGATACGAAAGCGTAATGTCCGGTTTGTGTAATGATAGAGTCCCTAAATCTATATTTCTCGGATATACAAATAGTATCGTATAATAGATTGAATGTCGTGTCGTGTACAGTCAAGTGAAGGGTAGTAACAGAGTCACAAGCATAAATAGATGGATGATTAGCATGATATGTGCCTGTCTCCGTAAGTGTGTCTCCATAGAATATGAATAGTTCATTCGAACAAATAGTAGTATCATACTCGAACTCATAAATAGGATTTACATGTAAGCGCAGTTCGTAGATTGAATCACAGCCATAGATAGAGGTCATATTATCTACTAAAGAATGGTCTCCAGGCAACATATCAACGAACATAGTATCACGCCAGAAACAGGTATCAGATTCACATATAGTATCGTAATCAATGTACTTGTATGCAGGTAAGATATGTGTATGACAGACTAGGACTGAGTCACAACCGTGTATAGTTTGGAGGGTATCCATAAGTATAGTATCTATTGCAGAAATAGAATAGTCTACGCTATACATCGTATCTAACGAAATGCTAAAATCATTCAGCAGGAGCACTTCGTTGGAACATAATGTAACAAAAGTATCTGTACGGAAAGTAGGATTAACATGAATTGAATATTTATAAATGATTGAATCACACTCGCCATCATATGATTGATAACGTATATACCGCGACTCATTAGGTTTAGGAATCTCCATTCCTGGTTTCCATAATACTGTATTTATTGTATCAAATCTAGTAGAATCTTTTCCGTACCATAACGTATCAGAGTGCATCAACAGTTGATTATCACATATATTCGTATCAATATGTATCTCCAAAACTGGTTTTACATATAAATCTAATTCATAAATAGAATCACATCCATAAAGTGTAGTAGTATCATCATAATATCTACCAGTTTTACTATATTTATTTCCACGCCATTCATAGGGCTCATTGGCACATATTCTAGCGGATGTAACAAATCGATACGTTGGATATATTGTCAAATCTAAGTTCACTACCGAATCACATCCATGTATAGATGTCAATGTACGCGTGCTATTAAGTTGTATAACATCTTTCGTTGGTTTATTTGTGATTGGGTCGAGGTATTCAATAGCAGGTTCATAAACAATGGTATCATAATATTCTCCAAATGAGTCTTTCGTAGTCCAAATATATGGAATACTATCATCGCAGGCAACTTGATAGTCTATTACATCGTATAGTTCATGGATATTTAAGCACAAATACACTGTGCTATCACATCCAGTTTTGGTTTTATATATAATAGTATCTAGATATATTTGTGGTGCCAACCTTATTATCTCCATGGTAGGGTCTGGGAATGAACCTATGTATTCAGTACCTACATAAATGGTATCATGCCATATTACAAATGTATCGTTACAAATATGTATGGTATCTCTACTTATAAATTCCTCGTCTATTTGCAAAATTAATGTATAGATACTATCACAACCATGTATAGTAGTCATGCTATCAATATATGTAAAAGTGCCTACTATGTCTGTTGGTATTTCATTTGCATCAATCCATTGCATATTGGTAATACAATATAAAGAGTCGGATTTTAATGCTTCACCATGTCTTCGCCATGTATATAAGGAATTCTGACAGGTGCGTTCGTAGGTAATCATTGAGTCTTGTTTTACATAGGCAGGATATACGGTGAGATCTAGATAGAAAATCGAGTCAAATCCCATTGCAGTTATAAAATCCACTTGATATACCTTTGTTTGAGGCGTATCTATCACCATTCGTTCTATCTCTTTACCATTTTCATCAATTCCCAGCCATGTGTATGGTAAATTTCCACATATACTATCTTTAAGTGTATCACGATATACTTTACCTATCTGAATATCTAGCAACAAAATGCTGTCACACGCGTGTGTACCAACCGTTTCTGTACGTAAATCGTATTGAATAATAGTATCCTTGTACACTGTAACATCGTGAGGTAATGTAGCGTTTTTACCACCATACGTCACGCCGTTTTTATCCCATGTATAGGTTTCTTCTTCCGAGAACTTTACTGTTTTATCCGAGATTGTGTAGGATGGTAATACAGTAAGTTTTAAGATATGTACACTATCACATTCTATACATTCATCACATCGCTTAGCCTTTAGCGAATCTATAAAGGTATATGTACCTGGGATATCTAACGAGATCTCACCAACATATTTGCCTTGTTCTTTGCAGTATAATGATCCGTTGTGCCCACTCCAATTATACATAACTCCGAGTGATTGGCAAGTGGTATCAATGGTAGTCTCCATATAAGTAGGATACACATAAACCACATGTGCTATCGCTGAATCACAACCGTTTTGCGAAGCGACTGTAGCCGTCAGCACATGACGTTGCACTGTCTTTGCGGTATCTACCCATTCACCATTAGCATTATAGATAGTATCTATGAAAGGATATGACTCATTGTCACATGTATACCTAATTGTTGTATCCTTGACCATTCCATAAGATGGATACACATTTAACATAAGGAAATGCATGCTATCGCATCCTAAAACAGAAGCATAGCTAATAGAATCTTTATATCCCACGGTGTCTGATAGCAAAACGATAGGCAATGTATCATCAGATATAGAGCCCATATAATTACTTCCTTTGTATATGCGATCTTGCCAAACCACATATTCGTTATCACACATATTGATGATGGTATCTATCTTGAATCCATCTAATATCGTGAGATGTAGTTCGATAATGCTATCACATCCATGTGGGTTAGCCCCCTTCAAAGTATCTCTATATACACCAGATGATGTTAAACCTTTTAGATTAGGATATCCAGAATCATAAGGTCCCGCACTTCGACACCAAGAATCCGAATAAATTCGTTTGGAAATAGGAAGAATTGACAAATTTAGATAAAATATAGAATCTACTCCTATAGATGATTTGGTCATATGAATATATGTAGTATCCTGTGTAGGCAATGGGGCAATCGTTTCTAATGCTCTACCATTCCAATACCAAATGAATTGGGATTCATTTTCACAGATAGTAGCATCAGTGGTGTCACGGAATAGCTTGCCATAGTGAATACGCAATGTGTATGTACTATCGCAATCATATCGTGTAGTATATGCTTTAAACAGCGTAGTATCCTTTGTCACAACATAATCCAAACTATCTTTGCTAATAGGCGCATCTTCACCACCAAGCGTTAGACCTTGCCATTCAATATAGTCTTCATTAGATATAGTAGTATCTTGAATAAAGGAATACATAGGATATACCATAAGTTTCAGTACTATAATACTATCGCATTTCGGACATTCGTTACATTGTGTTTTGAGAGAATCAATGTATGTATATTCACCTGGTTGATCTATCGGAATACTATCTGCATTTATCTTTTTCTGATTTTGGACATCATATACCATGTGTCCAGCATGATTTTCCCATTGATATACACTTTCAATGGGTTGTTGACATGTATCTACCCATGTCGTATCTATCTTGGATGGATATATGTGTAATATTAATTTTGCTAAACAGTCACAAGTATATTTCTTATATTCTATCTCTCTCGTCAAAGTCAGTTCCTCCCCCCGAATGGTGTCTATTATCAACGAATCTTTACCTTCATTATATTCCCAAACATAGGGAAGTCGATTATCACATATAGCAGTTTCGAGAGTTTTCGTTTCTGGTTCACGCACAATAACCTGTTGATAATGGATTGTATTACAACCATTTTCATTTACTAGAGTGTCTATAAATCGAGTTACCGTGTTAAGTTGTAACTTAAAAGTTTCCGTTGAGTTTGGTTTTTGCTGAGTTATTTGAGTGTCTGCTATGTATGTAATGGAGTCTTTTCCCCCATCGTAGGTTATTACAAAAGAATCTCCCAAACAAACATTTTGGGTGGTATATTTATTATTTGAATATTTAGCTGTGATCTGTACTGACACTGTATCAACAAGGAGCATATCACCACACGATGCACATTCATTACAGATATTAGGCATCTTACTAGTTACTATCAACTTGACATCATAGTTTGTATTTTTAGTTGTATCAGTGATGAAACGATGCGATAGAATAGAATCGCCAAAAGTTTCAACTTCGTCAGAATTATCGGATTGTATCTGCCATTCCAAACTTTCATAATCAAATCCAATAATCGAAGTCAATTCAACATCTTCTTCCTTGCAAAATGTATGGGATTTTTTATATTCACCATTTATCAGAACATTAACCTTGCGGTTGATACGAGACCCTGCAGAATAAGCATACGATTCTTCTGCACAATTTCCATATAATCTTGCGGTAAACGTTCCTAATTTATCAACACAATGTAAGACATGAGACTGTTCGGGATTGCTAATATGATGTAGAACGTATGAGTATGTAGGATCACTCGGAACTTGTTGAAATCCACTAATTAAATCATCATCTAAATAAATTTGCGTCGCATATTTTGTTTCAGTTACGATATTTAAATAATGGTCTTCAATAGGAATAAATGACTTATCATTTATATTTGCATTGAATGATGCAAGAATGATAGAATTCATACCCATTTCCATAGGTGTAATAATACTCATCGTCGGTTTTCCAAACTCTTCAGCATCTTTATCCCCCAACTGGTCCCTATCGGATGCCTCGTATAGGTAGCAGAGAAAAGGATTATTAGAAACATAAATAGGAACACTATATTGGCGATTACTACTATTACCTATGGATATCAATGTATCAGTATAGGTTTCTGATTTTTGCAATCGTATTGTTTTTTTGATTGTGTTACCATTTTCCACTTTGTCTACCGTAATTATTGTGCCATCCACCATTGCCGTTAAAAGCACAAAATCCACACAATGGTTCTTTGTTGGAGTTACAATATACTTTTTTCCCCATTTATCAGCGGAATATGCCTGTTCAAAAATATGATTAGCAACGCTCTTTGAGTGCACTATTTTCGTATTTTGGTTTCCATTTATAATGGCAAATTTACCACTTGAACAAACGGTCGTTCCAGATAACGATAAATCTACACTAGTTGTTCGGACCAGACATGTCTGCCCCTTTTTAGCCAAATAAATCGTTTTAGTGATTACAGTGTCATTCTCTATATTATGCTGATCATATTGTACTATCTTAGAAGAAATTGTAAATTCTTGTTCATCCTGCGTCGCTATAATTGCAAATTCAGTACCATCATTGTCAGTGTGATAATTTTGAGTCACATATGCTCTCTCTAAAGCATTTACTGGTAATATATTAGTAGCTTCATAGCCTAACTTTGCCTTATAACTTGTTAAGTATAAAGCTATTGGATTTGAGTAATCTTTTGTTCCATATTTATCGCATGTATAAACATATACACTTTTATCTTGTGCACAACTAATTGTAAAAAGAGAATCTTGATACTGTTTATCTGCATCTACATAATCTGTATAGACATCATCTTGATTCAGTTCTATATAGTATTGACCTTTAGCAGGAATAAGTACTGGACCTGCTATCTCGTTTCCTGAAACACCTATAATTTTAATATAAGTTTCATTTCTAGCTGTCGCATATAGATAAATCACAGAATTTTGATCTGCACTAGCAGCTCCAGAGTTCTTCATTGTCGTAACATAAAACTCATTACCTTCTGTGGTATTGTAATCAGTATTCACCCAAGAGTCTGCCAATAAAGGAGATACACAAGCAATACACAACAATACAATTGCTATGTATTTCATTAATGCTGAATATTTACAATGAATTTTACACACCTCAAAAAAAATAGTGTCTCAAATAATCTGCAAAATTACAACATTATTTTGAATTATGCAAGAAATCAGCAAAAAAAATGTTTTCCTAGGGCTCCATGGCAGCATCTTTAGCGGTAAGGAATAGTGTAGTTATGACCAATAAGCGCAGAAACCGCTCCCTATATTCAAGGAATATATTCTTTTATTCTCAGGGAGAAAAGTTTTTGATTAGAAGACGCTTGCAAGCAAGCTACGGTTAGAGGTTAAAGGCGAGAGAAAATATATAAACAACACATACTGCGCGCCAACAGGTACTTGCCGAGGTAAACGGGTAGCAGTTAACGGATAGATCATCTCAAAAAAACACCCCAAGAGTTGTGAACTCTCGGGGTATAAAATATAAAAGATGTTTCTTATTTTGCAGCGAAGGGGAGTATTTATTTCTTGATACCATCGCGCTCGAGGAGTGCGTCGATAGAGGGTTCGCCTCCACGGAAAGCACGGTAAAGGTCCATTGGTTTAGCACTACCACCCTTCTCCAAGATATTCTTGCGGAAGAGGTCAGCGGATTTCTTATCGAAGATGCTACCGTTCTTCGCTTTCGCTGCTTTGAATACGGAATACGCATCTGCATCCAAGAGCTCTGACCACTTATAGCTATAATAGCCAGCCGCATAGCCACCAGAGAAGATATGAGTGAACGCAAACTCCATCTGTGTGCCAGCCACGAGTGGCAATACCTGTACACATGCCATTGCATCGTCACCGAAGCGAATAACTGCCTCTGAAGCAGTCATGTTAGAAGGCACTTCGAATGGAGCAGTCAGTGTATGCCATGCCATATCGAGATAGCCAAAACTGAGTTGGCGAACACAAGCATAGGCAGCATGGTAGGTTGCAGCACGTTGAATCTTATCCACAAGATCTTGTGGGATGACTTCGCCCGTCTCATAGTGCTTAGCGAACGTATCTAGGAACTCTTTCTCGCCGAGGAAGTTCTCGTTGAATTGGCTTGGAAGCTCCACGAAGTCGCGTGGCACGTTGGTACCGTTTTGCGCAGCATACTGGCACTGCGTAAGCATACCATGCAAGCCGTGACCAAACTCATGAAGGAAAGTCTCTACCTCATCATAAGAGAAGAGTGCTGGTTTAGTATCTGTTGCGCGGGTGAAATTCATCACGTTCACTACATGAGGACGGATATTCTTCTTGCCAAGCATGTATTGCTCTTGGAAGTTGTTCATCCATGCACCGCCACGTTTGCCCTCGCGTGGGTGGAAATCTGCATAATACACAGCGAGGAACTTGCCTTTTTGGTCGAATACCTCGTATGCAGTGACTTCGGGATGATATACCTGGATATTCTTATTCTCTTTGAAAGTCACCCCATAGAGGCGTTTTGCCAATCCGAAGACACCTTCGATGACATTCTCCTTTTTGAAGTAAGGACGAAGTAGGTCATCAGAGATGGCATATTTCTCCTCTTTGAGTTGCTTGGAGTAAAAACTCCAATCCCATGGTTGGAGGGTAGCGTAGAAGCCTTTGGATTTTGCAAACTCCTGCAATTCAGATACTTCTTGCTGAGCCACAGGCATATAGCTATCTCGCAATTGGTCGAGGAAGTTCATCACGTTCTCCTTGCTCTCGGCGCAAGTCTTGGTGAGGGACTTGTTTGCATGGCAAGCCTTCTCAAAGAGTTGTGCCAACGCAAGGCGGGTATTCACAATGTCAATAATCACTTGTGTATTATCAAACTCGCCACCGATGCAACGGCTATTGTAAGCGGTGTAGAGTTCGCGACGGATATCGCGGTTTTGGCAGTCCTCCATCACAGGGATGTAGGTGGTTGGCTTGAGGTCAAGCAACCATCCTTCAAGTCCTTTCTTCTCGGCATTGGCTTTCAACATGGCTTTGGTATCATCCTTCAAACCAGCAAGATCCGCTTCGTTGGTGATGAGCATTGTCCAAGCGTTGGTAGCTTTCAGCACGTTCTGACCATAGATAAGGGTGAGTTGGGAGAGCTTAGCGCTGAGGTCTTTATAGAGTTGCTTTTGCTCGGGATTGAGGTTGGCGCCGTTGTTGGCAAATGACTCGTAGATATCCTCGAGGAGTTTTTGCTGTGCGAGATTGAGTTTGAGTTTGTCCTTTTGGTCATAGACGGCTTTGATGCGCTGGAAAAGTCCCTCGTTGAGGCGGATAGAAGCCGAATACTCCGACATTTTTGGCGAGAGTTCCATAGCGATAGCTTGGAGCTCGTCGTTGGTCTCAGCCGAAGTGAGGTTATAGAAGCAACCAGCCACTACAGATAGCAACTCGCCTGAGCGCTCGTACGCCTCGATAGTGTTCTTGAAGGTAGGAGCAGCTGGGTTGTTAACGATAGCATCGATCTCCGCCAAACCTTGCTTGATACCTTCCTCAAAGGCAGGCATGTAGTGCTCTGGACGGATGTCATTGAACGGATAAGTTCCGTGTGGGGTTTTCCACTCTTTGTAGTGGAAGAAGGGGTTGGCACTTGCCAACAAGGTTACTGCTAGTGCAGCCATAGTGAGAATTGATTTTTTCATATTTTTAACTTCGTGTTTTAGCGGCTTGCCGCTGAATAATTACTGTGTGAATAGTTATTCGCTATACTCATGAATAGTTACTTCCAGAAACTAAAAATGTATTTCACCGAAGAACTCAGGTAAATGGAAAGCAGGTGCAGGTGCATCGATGGGGTTCCATGATGCGTAGTGCTTCATTGGTGTATGGTCGCCACATTTATATAGGTTAGCGCGACGTGCGCGTTCGCGTGAGAGGTTCCAATCTATCAATGCAAATGGAATGCCGACGAGCAACGTCCAATGTGCCGCACAGCATTGGTGTCCGTATCGCAGGATGGATGCCAGTTGTTCGGGGTTGAGGCGCACGACATCCTCTTTGCGGGATTTGCGGCATGAAGCATTGCACACTCCTGCAGGGTTGAATTCGAAGTTCCAATAGCGTGTATTATCGGCATTGGCGATGAAGATTTCTACGCAGGCATCTTCGTTGACATGCTCAAGGTCGTTGTTTTTGGTTGCGAGAGGCACTTCGCCTTTGACATCGTATCGAACAAAGAGCATCTGGTCTGTGTGTGCAAGTGTGAAGGTTGTTTGCGGCGCAATGGGATACTGCTCATGCCAGTTGAGGCAGTCGATAGCGCCAGATGCTGGCATAGCGGCCATGAGTTGGTCGATTTGCGGTAGAGTTTTGGTCGCTAAATGAGGAGCGTAGGTTGAGTATGTAGTTTTCATCTAAGCAAGTTGATATCACCAGATAGTTGGTAAACGCCAGTTGGCAATTCACCTTTCTTGAGTTTTTTTGAGTATTTAGGTTTGGCCATATAATCCATCTCGGCATCGGTCCCTAGTGCACGTATGACATAGTAGTATGCACCTTCGGCAGCAGGTCGTCCGTTGATATTGCCATCCCATCCCTTGGCAGGGTCATCAGATTTATAGACAAGATGTCCCCATCGGTTATATACCCAAATATGGAACTCTCGCAGTGAGCGATAAACAACGCGAAACTCGTCGTGGATGCCATCGCCATTTGGGGTAAAGACATTAGGTACATCTAACATCGATATGCTGACAGAGATGGGAAACTCCTCGGCTTGGAGTTCACATCCGTGGCTATTGGACATAAAGAGTTTGGCGGTATATGGTCCAGGTTCCTCGAAAGTGAACTTATGCTGCGCCTCGTTGCGCGTGAGGAAGAGTTCAGAGCCTTTGTAAATTTCCCATCGATAGTACTCGGCATTGAGTGCGTTGGCACGGAATTCAATTTCGAGGGGTGCAGAACGGCTGATGAGCGTTTCGGGGTCGATAGGTCGCTCGACTTCGTTGGATTTGTCTTTGGGTCGCGTAGTGACGATAGCTTGTGGATGCGCCTTGATAGCGACAGGTTGGAAGAAGTCGGATCGGATGGTGTCGTGGTTAAGCATCAGTATTGTAGCGAGCGTGTCCACAATAGCGAAGTCGGTAGGGACGGGGCTAGCAGGGATAGTGATGGATGCTTGCAGGGGGGAGGAAACGACAGCCACGGAATCAATCCAGAGGTTGTCGCCCCACTGCTGGTCAAGATAGATAATCTGGCAAGTACGGGGATAGGCGAACGCTTTGCCATGCTGGTTGACATAGTGCATCCGAGGCAGGAGTCCCTGGAGAGTGAGAGTGGTATTCTCGCAAGTGAGTGAGGCGTTGATAGCCTCGATTTGGGGACGCAAGCTATCGTAGTCGAAAACCCAAAAATACTCTCGTTCAGTAGCATTCTTGATCATATATCCCTGTGCATGCTCAGGATAGAGGTAATCGGTGCCCGAAGTGATAGGTGTGGTGGTATCAGGCAATTGATACCAATCGGTGGGACCAATCTTGGATTTGATTTCTGCGGTAGGGCCGAGGTGCTCAAAGATCAGAAGATTATTTCCCTCGTGCGTCAACAATGCAGCATTTCCTACGCACTCGATATATTGTGCAGAGGAAAATGCTGAAAATAAGAATGTTATAAGTAATGCTATTGTCTGTTTCATTTGTTAACTTGGAAGCGTGTATTGCCATTTTGCAGGAAGTCAACGATTTGTTTTGCCGCCGCAATTCCCGCGTTGATATTGGCTTCGGCAGTCTGTGCGCCCATTTTCTTGGGTGTAGCAAAATAGCGTTCTGCGAAAAGTTCTTGCATCTTTTGGTCAGCCGCAGGCATGATATCGGTGACATATCTGAAATCAGTACGCTCCTGCATAAAACGAATGAGTTCATCCTCGTTGATTACTTCTTTGCGTGCGGTATTGACTAGCAGAGCCCCTTGTGGCATATTGGAAAGTAAAGCATAATTGATACTAGCTTTGGTTTCTGGAGTAGCAGGAATATGCAAACTTACTATATCGCAAGTGGAATAGAGTTGCTCGGCAGAGTGGAGAGGAGTGACCCCATCGTTTGTCATGACATCTTCTGGGCAATAGGCATCGTAGGCATAGATATGCATACCAAATCCTTTGGCAATGCGTGCTACATTACGACCAACATTGCCATATGCATGAATACCGATTTTCTTGCCCATGAGTTCGGAGCCACTGGTGCCATTGTACATATTGCGGACCGCCATGACCATGAGTCCGAGTGCGAGTTCCGCAACTGCATTGGAATTTTGACCTGGCGTATTCATCGCTACTACATTGTGCGCAGTAGCCGCAGCAAGATCAATATTATCATAGCCCGCACCTGCACGAACAACAATCTTCAGCTGTTTCGCAGCATCCAGCACCTCGGCATCCACGTTGTCTGAACGGATGATCAATGCATCGACATCTGCCACGGCGTCCAGCAGTTGCTGTTTTGCGGTGTATTTCTCCAGCAATGCCAACTCATATCCGGCTTGCTCAATAACTTCACGAATACCATCTACTGCCACTTTAGCAAATGGTTTCTCTGTTGCAACTAATACTTTCATACGGTTTACCAATGATGTATATAATATTGTTTTTTCTTTTACTTTTCTCTCGGTTGTATTTCTGAAAAAGTTTTCCATAGTACCTCATTTAACTTTTGCGTGCAAAGGTAGTAAAAAAAAATGAAATATGCAAATACAATCGAAGATTTTGTTTTTTTGAGTGATTGCTAAATGGCATCAACAGGGGAAACAAACCGTGTGATTGGTGGCTCAATTGGTCTGAGGTATGATAAAGGTAGCTGAATCACTAACTAATCACTAACTAATGACTAACTAATCACTAAGAGTTGGTAAAGAGATAAAAGAGTAGATGGTTAAGGTTTAGGTTTAGGGTTTAAGGTGGAAGATAATACCAACTACTGACGTACAAAATAAAAGCAGCTCGGTGAGCTGCTTTTATTGATTTATAGGACTCTACGTAATGCTTAGAGAACAGATTGCTCGTACTCTTTCATGCAGTCCACGAGGGCTTGTACGCCTTCGAGTGTCATAGCATTGTAGGTACTTGCACGGAAACCACCCACGAGGCGGTGTCCCTTGATACCTACCATACCCTTTGCAGTAGCAAACTTGAAGAAATCGTCTTGCAAGTGGGCATACTCTGGTTTCAAAACAAAGCAGATATTCATGAGTGAGCGGTCCTCTTTTTTGGCAGTACCCTCGAAAATCTTACTCTCGTCAATAGCGTTGTATAGGAGTTCTGCTTTAGCTACATTGCGCTCTAATGCTGCCTCTAATCCGCCATTGGCTTTGAGCCAACGCAGAGTAAGCATTGCGGTATAAATTGGCAATACAGGAGGGGTATTGAACATACTGCCATTCTCTACGTGAGTACGGTAATCCAACATTGTTGGGATATGGCGAGTAACCTTACCTAGGAATGCCTCTTTCACAATTACAAAGGTGACACCCGCAGGTGCGAGGTTCTTTTGTGCACCACCGTAGATAATATCGTATTTGCTCACATCAATTGGGCGAGAGAGGATATCTGAAGACATGTCTGCGATGAGAGGTACGTCGCCCTTTTTCTCATAGATAGCTTGGAGTTTCTCGTCCGAAATCTCGGTACCATAGATGGTATTGTTGGTAGTGATATGCAGATAATCAGCATCTTGTGGCACTTCGAAATCCATAGGGATATGTGTGAAGTTATCCGCAGCAGAGGTAGCCACTTCTACCACTTCGCCAAAGGCCTTTGCCTCTTTGATGGCTTTCTTCGACCATACGCCTGTATTGAGATATGCGGCTTTATGCTCTAGACAGTTGAATGGCACCATGCAGAATTGCAAACTAGCGCCACCGCCTACGAAAATCACACGATAGCCCTCAGGGATATTCAGCAGCTCTTTCATGAGTGCTTCTGCCTCATCCACAACGGGTTGGAAATACTTGGCGCGGTGAGAAATCTCGAGGATACTCAGGCCTTCGCCTTGGAAATCGATAACAGCATCTGCTGTTTGTTTGATTACTTCTGCGGGCAGGATACTTGGTCCTGCATTGAAATTGTATTTCTTCATATTACTTATGATTTTTCGTGAATTTCCAATTGCTTTTGGTGCCTTCGATGATCTCGGTGTCGGCTTTCTTGACTGCATCTTTGATAGCGTCTTTTACCTTCTTGGCAGCACCTTTGACGTCGGTGATAATCTCCTCTACGAGTTCGGCTTTCTCCACCCAGCAGAGTGCATCGCCTTTGACCGCAGTAGCACCTTGCTCCTTATCAATAGCCACTACACGGCAGTGCTCAAACGCACGGATTGGCTCGATGCCATGAGGGGTTTGGAGGTAGCATACCACATCGCCTTGTTTGTAGAAAGTACCCAAGGCAGGGGCTTTGCTATCCTCGTTGAAGTCGAGTTCCCAAAGCACTTTACCAGAGAGCGTTGCCTCCAATGGTTCAGCGTTAGGATGCAAGATTGCGCGTTTGTCGGCAGCAGAGATGAAGGTAACTTGTTTGCCTCCTTGTGCGGCTTTCTCCATGCGCTCGAGCAAATCCTTATTAAATTGCTCTTTGGCTTGCCCCGATTTATATTCGCGGTATTGCTTCTCGTGCATAGCGAACTCAAAGAGTTCCTCGTCGTCTTGACCACGGTCCCAACCTTTCTCTTCCATCTCTGCGATGAATTGTGGGAGAACATCTGGATAGAGGGCTTGTGGGTCATCGGTGTAAAACTCCATGCCTTTTTCTTTGGCGAGTTCGATGATCTCTGGTGCGAGTTCGCCCGGCAGTTTACCCGACTTGCCAAGAATCATGCCCCACATAGCAGGGTCCATGCGAGTGAATGGCTTCTCGCCCATGGACTTGCTGTAGAGGTTCATCAACGCAGCATTCTTCACATATTGAGAGAATGGTGTTACGAGGCAAGGCGTACCGAGCATAGGCCAGATACGTTGTACCTCGTCAAAGAGTTCAACCAGCAGTTCGTCTTCGCTGAGGGCACTTTGACCACGTTTCACGAGGTTGGCGTTGATAGCGGCATGCATACCCTTGAGGTCAGCCATGAGCGAGCCCATCATACCACCAGGCAGACCACAACCAACGAGGAGTGAAGTCATCTTTGAGTTGCGAGGGTCGATCCAGTAGCCGAGGAAGTCGTCGATGAACGATTGAGTGAGCGAACGTGCCTCCATGTACGCTTTCATATTGATATCCTTCACAAGGAAGCCCGCATCTTTGAGCATAGATTGGATAGTAATCACGTCTGGGTGCACCATACCCCAACTGAGTGGCTCCATAGCTACGTC
>JAZNKZ010000094.1:0-12641 GCA_045578815.1 Paludibacteraceae bacterium | reverse complement strand
TGTGTGGCTGCCCGTATCCCATCACACGTTGAGATTTCTCTCAAAAAAAGCCCGTTTGGACGGGCTCTATTCTTTTTATTAGGGTCCCCGAAAATTTTTATTTTTTGGGGAGAGCGGAGGCATTGAGTGCTTTCAACTCGCCAAGCGAGTTCTGTGCGCTTCAATTGCCGAACGCGAAGTTGACCAACCTGGAATCGAACCAAGATTTTCAGAACCAAAATCTGACGTAATAGCCTTTATACCATTGGTCACCGATTTACTTCCTTTTCGAAAGCGGGTGCAAAGGTACTGCTTTTTTTTGAATTGACCAAATTATTTGCTGCTTTTTTTCAAAAAAATGCTATTTTCTTTGCAAAATCTCGTATTATGTGCTTAATCTTCGTACACTAGACTCACATTATCTACCCAAAACACGTTGCCTTCTTTGCCGACGAATGCTTCGTATTTACCCGAAGTGAGCATGATAACGAGGTGAGTAGGTTCTAGTGTGCCGTCCCAACCTTCTTCGATGATGGGGGTCACTTTGCCTCTCGAATTCACAGCGCGTTGCATGCACTTAAAGCCCATATAATCTTCGTACCATGGTTCACCCGTAATATCGCCATAGTGAATAGGAATACGGTGACCATTGACCCATGTGAGTTGATCTTTGGTAAAGCGTTGGTATGCAGTGCCCACACGGATTGAGTGAATCTTGCCTTTCTCATCCTCCCAGCGATGTTGCAAATATAGGTATGCTTCTGCCTCGTCGTGTCCTTCTAGTTTCTTTGGCTTAGCAGTACCTTTAGCAAACCATATCCAATTCTCAGGGGAGATGATGCATTTATAATCAAACTGCAAAGCACTTGGACGCTCAGTGAATGGTACACCAAAATCAATGTTTTGATATGGGTCAGCGGCAGTAGTGATAGGTTCTAGGTTGCGACCTGTAAACAATGTGCCTGGCACAAGTACTTGTATGTCAATCATTCCCATCACGCGAACGCCCAGCAAGTCCACATCCATACGGCAACATGTACCCCCATCTTCTCTTGCTTCGGGTGTCATAGTGCCTGCGGCTTTCTCAATGCCGATGATGTTGGCATAGGCGTTGCTAGTTGCCCAAGGATTGCCATTCAATCCATAGGTATAAGAACCGTTTTCCCAAATCGTGTCTGTAGGAGCCAGGGCATATAGTGTTTTGGTCTTGCCACCTAGTAGTTTGGATTCTTTGATGTAACGAACTGTCCAACTCTCCATATCACCGAAGGGAATAGTGTCAATTCGTTCTGCATATATGCCTACTGTTAGGCATAAAAAAAAGAGTAGAAATACTTTTTTCATTATTCAACGAGTGTGATTTGCATAATAATAGCTCCGCACCAAGGCGAAGCAAAATTTGCTGCAAAGGTACGATATTTGAAGCAAATACACAATTTTTAGCTGTGTTTTCATAATAAATGATACCTTTTTATTACGAAATACCCTCTCTAAACGAAAATCAGCGAAGCTTTTGCTTCGCTGATCTCCTGTCTTTCGCCCATATCCTATAGCCGCTTGCGGCGTCCATTACCCTTTCACCTCCACGATATAGTAATTCTTCTTGCCCTTTTGGCAAAGTAGGTACTTACCATTGAGTAGCATATCAATGGTGATTGCTTTTTGTGGGTCGGTAAATTTCTCCTTGTTGATAGAGAAGCCGTTGGCGATAATCATCTTGCGTGCTTCGCCTTTGGATGGGAAGATCTTGGTTTTCTCTGCCAATAAGTCTAGCGGTGGAATACCTGCCTCTATATCTTCGCGGCTAATTTCGTATTTCTCCACGCCGTCAAACACTTGCAGGAACATCTCCTCGTCTAGTTTGCTTAGTGCCTCGTGTGTCGCATTGCCAAACAAGATATTGCTTGCCTCTACGGCTGCCTCATAATCTTCGCGGCTGTGTACCATCACGGTCACTTCCTCTGCCAATCGCTTTTGCAAGGTGCGCATATGTGGTGCTTCTTCGTGTGCCGCAATGAGTGCGTCGATGGTCTCTTTGTCAAGGCAAGTGAAGATACGGATATAGCGTTTCGCATCATCATCGCTCACGTTCAGCCAGAACTGATAGAAGCGATATGGGCTGGTGTATTTGCGGTCGAGCCATACGTTGCCACTCTCGGTCTTACCGAACTTACCGCCATCTGCTTTGGTAATCAATGGGCAGGTCAATGCATACGCTTCGCCACCACCCATCTTCTTGATAAGCTCGGTACCTGTGGTGATATTACCCCATTGATCGCTACCACCCATTTGGAGTTTGCAGTTCTTGTGCTTGTTGAGATATACGTAGTCGTATCCTTGGAGCAGTTGGTAGGTGAACTCTGTGAACGACATACCTTGGCTATACTCGCCATTGAAGCGTTTTTTTACAGAGTCTTTTGCCATCATATAGTTCACGGTGATGAGTTTGCCTACTTCGCGTGCGAAATCTAGGAAGGTGTAGTCCTTCATCCAGTCGTAGTTGTTTACGAGCTCAGCAGCATTCTCGCCCTCGCCGAAATTGAGGAAACGCTCTAGTTGCTTCTTAATGCACTCTTGGTTGTGGCGTAGGGTAGGTTCATCCAGCAGGTTACGCTCGGCTGATTTGCCACTTGGGTCGCCAATCATACCTGTTGCACCACCAATCAGCGCGATTGGCTTGTGACCTGCGTTTTGCAGGTGCTTGAGCATCATGATACCGCAGAGGTGACCAATATGCAAACTATCTGCAGTAGGGTCAATACCCAGATACGCAGCAGTGGGTTCTTTCATCAGTTGTTCTTCGGTGCCTGGCATCATGTCTTGCAACATGCCACGCCAACGCAATTCTTCTACAAAATTCTTCATTGCTTATATATATAATAAGGTGTATAATCAAAAAACCGTACAAAGGTACTGCTTTTTTTGGACATATACAAACAAATAGTCTGAAAAAATGTTTTCTATAAAAAAGGAGGATGCCGTAGCACCCTCCTTGAATGTGTATGTAATGAGTAATTATTTTACTACAGAACCCATAACATTGTACTTCACGCCGTCTTTGATGATAAAGAGTTGGTTGTTCTCGATGTGTTTGGTTGCATGGTTGTTGCTATCCATGATCACGTCTTCAACAGCAGTAGCACTAGCCTCATATACGATATGTGCAGGTACGTCATAAGAGTTGAGTGCGTCGATAGTCATCTTCAAGTGACCGTCTACATTTTCAACTACGATATTACCACCTACCATAAAGTAGCAAGGAGGAACGATACCGCCATTAGCAGACAATTGTCCATAGAATGATGGATAAATACTTCCGTCAACTACGCCTGTGCTTGCAAATACTGTACCTGTAGCGCCAGTATTGGTGATAGGATATGTACCTGCTGGGATGGTTGTTACAGGGTCAAGAGCTTCAACAGAGAATGCCACAGAAATCATATCGCTGCCATCTGCTGCAGTGATGTCGAGGTACAACTCGCCGTATGCAGCTACATAATCGGTGGTGAATACTACCTTGTCAGCATCGCTGTAAGTGCGGTTAACCTCACCTTCGGTCATATCGTATTGCAAACCTTGTTTGGTGTTGAGGTCATATTCCATTACGATATGTACTGGCACGTCGTATGAGTTAACAGCATTCACTTCCAGCTTCAGCATACCGTCAGCAGTACTTACCTCCACAGTACCACCCACGAAGAAGTAGCATGGAACCACGATTTGACCTTGAGCATTCGTCTTGCCGTAGAATGACATAGAAATTTGACCTTGGCTGTTTACACCTGTACTTGCCAATACGGTACCATCTGCTTGTGTGCCGTTGATTGTGTATGTACCTACAGGGATAATGGTGTTCTCATCGTTTTCGCCGAAGACAACCATTCCTACCATATCAGTAGCATCAGCAGCATTTGCTAATACTTGGAAATAACCATTACCTGGAGTGAGTGTAATTTCTTCGGTTGTGTATGCGCGGTCGATTGCGCCTTCCTCTGCATCATATTGCAAGTAAACTTTCTCGCCCTCTACTGCCTCATATACAATGTGAGCAGGCACCTCGTATGAGTTCACAGCATCAACGGTAATCTTCAAGTGACCATCCACATGCTCTACTACTACACTTCCGCCTACCATGAAGAAAAGCTCATCGAGATACAAATTACCTCCATTTGCAAACAATGTGCAGTAGTTAGATGGCATTGCGCCATAGTCTGCATCATAGCCAGTAGATGCTAATACAGTACCTTCAGCGTATGTATCACTGATTGGATATGTACCTTCTGGAACTACCAAACCTTCTACAGTATCGTTTACGAAGAAGAGCAATGACATCAAGTCGCTCATGTCACCAGCCATTACGTCCACATACAATTCACCATAATCTGCTACGTAATCGGTATTGAAGGTCAATTCATCATTGAGGTTATATTCGCGATTTACTTCGCCCTCTGTCATGTCGTATTGCAAACCTAATTTTGACATGGTTACATCGGTGCTAACCAAATAAAGCACTTCGTTCTCGCAGAGCAACTCAGCGTCAATATGTGCTAATTCTTCGCTCACTTTTGTTACAGTTGCTTTTGCTGCTGCTACAGCCACGCCAGTAGTGTCGCCATCTTCGATAAGACCAACTTGTGTGTAGTAGAGATCGAAGTCTTCTCCCTCATATTCGCCTTCTAATGCGTTCTTCTCAGCAAAGATGTCCAATATTACGATATACTCCTCGTTTTCATTATAAATATAATAATCACCGTATGAGTCATAGTATTCCGAACTTGCAGGGGTGGTGAATACTACCTCTACGGTATCAGTTGCGGTTGGCAATACATAACTGAGATCCAAGTTGTAGATAATGTTATCTACACCCAAAGCTTGAGCTTGGATAGCGCGTTGGCCTTCTACTTCTGTAACAGTTGCGCTGAGGATATCATCAAACGCAATCTCTGTTGCATCTGCAATGCGGTAAACTGAACTCCACTCTACATTGAAATCTGCGCTGGTGAGTTCGCCCAATGGCAAACCATTAGCCATGTCAAGAGTAACTGTGTATTCCTCGTTGCTTGCGGTGATGGTGCAGAAGACCATACCCCAGAACTCGAATTCGTCAATAGTCATGTTGGTGGCTACGATGTCAATGGTGTCGGTTGGAGCAGGTTTGGTATATGACATGGTGATGTGGTACATGATGGTATCTGAACCCAAAGCATCTGCTACCAAGTTGTAGGTTTGTCCCTCTTTGGTAATAGCCATGTTAAATGCCAAGAAATCAACGAAAGTAGTATCTGTGCCATCTACGAACATGATGTAGTTAGCATAAGCAACATACATATCGTCTTCTGTGTATTCGCCCACTACTTGGTCAGAAGCGATAAGGAATGAGGTATAAACACCATTCTCATCAGCCCAGAATTGGAATGTCTCGCTGCTGCGAGTACCATCTTCCAAAGTAGCATTGGTGTATGCCAACTCTGCATTGCCAATAGGTTCTGGCAAAGGAAGCTCCTCAGCAGTTACAAGGTAACGAATACCATTCTCGCACAAGAGGTTTGCGGTCAAGAATTTGCCTTCTTCAGTTACGCTAACGGTAAAGTCAGCCTCTACATAATTGACATAAGTCTTGTTGCCATCTTCGTCATAAATGGTTAAATAAGAGTAATCAAGATCCAAGTTGTCGATGTTATATGTACCAGCGAAATCTTCCTCTGCTACCAAGTAGTCCAAACGAACTACGTAAGTTTGAGAAGCGTCAATCACAGCCATATACCAGTCTTTTGTGTCTGAGTAGTACTCGTAAGTCCATTCGTAACCTACGATCTCCACGGTGTCAGTAGCCTCAGCAGCTGCTTTAGCTGGAGCTTTGCGTACTGCGTTTGCAGGCATAGCTTGCTTAGCGATTGTTTGCACTGCCTCGATTTGGCGAGCGCCATTCACTTGCAATGCAGGTGTTGCTTTTGCCATACGCTTTGCTGCAATAGCTTCGCGATCTTGTTGGTTGAATTTTGCTTGCTTTGCTACTTTATGGGTAGCAACATCAGCGGAATTAAGTTTCTTTACCACTTTAGGAGTGGAAACTGCTAATTGATTCTCCGCTACGAAAGGAGAATTAGCCATGGCACATAGCGCGATTCCTAGCGCCATGAATAAAGAGTAGATCTTCTTCATAAAAATAAAATTTAAAATTGTACCTTAAAAAACTATATACCTTATTATATATATATGCGTGTATGCGCGTAAATGGACTTTGCAGCGGCTGCTTTTTACTTTTGGCCGTTTTTGTTTAGCAAAATCACGTGCAAAGGTAATATATATAATTCATATATGCAAACATTTTTCCACTTTTTTTATACTTTTTGTGATTTTTTGTATGTTTTTGTTTGTTTTTGATAAAAAAAAGCTTTTCTTATCGGTTGTTTTTTGTGATTTTTGTCACCTTTCTCGCCTTTATGCCTTACACTTTACCCCTTCTAGTCCCTCTACTCCTTCTACTCCTTCTACTCCCTCTAGCCTCTCTAGCCTTTCTAGATTCTCTAGCAACAAAAAAAAGAAGAACCTCCAGTCGGAAATTCTTCTTTTTTGTTGCCAAACTAGGATTCGAACCCAGACAGACAGAACCAGAATCTGTAGTGCTACCGTTACACCATTTGGCAGTGCCCAATATCCGATAGCGGCTCGCCGCGTCCATTAGCCGCAACGCGGCGTCCGTTATCCGATATCAATCTTACTTCACGCGGCGCTCTGGAATACGAGCTTTCTTACCAGTAAGAGCACGCAAGTAATACAATTTAGAGCGACGAACTTTACCGTATTTGTTCACAGTAATTTTCTCAATGAATGGGCTATCCATAGGGAAGATACGCTCTACACCTATGTTGCCAGACATCTTGCGAACGGTGAAGCGCTTCTTGTCACCGCTACCGTGGATGCAAATCACATCACCGCGGAACTCTTGGATACGCTCCTTGTTACCCTCTTTAATACGATAAGCTACAGTCACTTGATCACCTGCAGCGAATGCTGGAAACTCTTTCTTCTCGCCAGCGAATGCCTCTTCGGCAATTTTCATTAAATCCATTTCGTTTGTTTATTTAATGGGTTAAATAACTATAGTATACACTACTGTTCGAGCCGCCTCACTTTTCACCTTTCAGTTTTCAAAGCGTTCTCTACGCTGATCGCCAGAGACTATAGTCGAAAATCGGTGCAAAGGTACAACAAAAAATGCAAATACGCAAGAAAACGAGTAATTTTTTATAAGAAATTAATAGATTTTAATATATTTGTACGGATTTCATCGCACTATAGGAGCTTGCTCATAATAGTGAGGATGAAAATCTGTACAATAAGGCGAAGCCGATTTTCTTATAAAAAATTGTGAGCGTGCTGGAGTATTTGCTGCATCGTGCGAACGTAGCTACGAGGGAATTGCAACGAATGCAAATGAGGTGCAAGGCAGATGTTCGAAGGTACTGCTTTTTTTGGATTGACCAAACATTTTCGAGAAAAAATCATTATTTTACCCCTTACTCTTTGCTATTCCAGAAAAAATGTGTAATTTTGCACCCCCTCTAGCCTATCTAGTGCATCTAGATAATCTAGTCAATCTAGCATTAAATAACTCTATGAAAGTCGCAATCCTCGGATATGGTAATATCGGTCGCGCTGCGGAGCAGGCGATCATGGCGGCTCCTGATATGGAGCTCGCAGGCATCTATCATCACTATGATAACCTCGATGACATTCATGCGGATGCCGTACTCTTGTGTACTCCTACGCGTGAGGTAGAACCTTTTGCTAAGGCGCTGCTACAACGTGGGATATGTACGGTGGATTCTTTTGATATCCATCAGCAGATCTTCGATCTCCGCCAGTCGCTTATGCCTGTAGCTCAGGCCAATAAGGCAGTCAGTGTGATCTCTGCGGGCTGGGATCCGGGGTCCGATTCGGTGGTGCGAGCGTTGCTTATGGCGTTGGTGCCAGAGGGGGTGACTTATACCAATTTTGGTCCAGGTCGCTCCATGGGGCATACGGTGGCAGCTAAAGCTATCCCTGGCATCCGGGATGCGCTATCAATGACTATCCCTGTAGGTAAAGGGGTGCACCGTCGCGAGGTGTATGTGGAATTGGAGGATGGCGCTGATGCTCAGGTGGTTGAATCGCTGCTGAAGGCGGATGCCTATTTCGCTAGCGACGATACTACGATGATTGTGGTGCCTTCGGTGGCGGCTATTAATAGCCTAGGGCATGGCGTTAATCTTGTGCGCGATGGTGTTTCAAGCAATATACCTGATCAGCATCTGGAGTTTACGATGCGTATTAATAACCCCGCTCTGACGGCACAGGTGATGGTCTCTGTTGCGCGTGCTGCGCTGCGTATGCAGCAGCAGGGGCGTTATGGTGCATATACACTAATCGAACTACCTCCTATCGCACTCTTGCCAGGCACAGAGGAGCAGCTAATCCGCCAGTTGGTGTGAGTGGAGGCGCCAGAGGCGCGGTGTAGGGCGTAAAGTGTAAGGGCTAGGGAACCACGCTACCCGTACACGAGCGTAGGCGAGATAAGAATAATACTCAACACTACACCCTAGTTAGTGATTACTTAGTTATTAGTTAGTTATTCAGTTAACTATAGGATGAAATTATAATATCTATACTATCATGAAAAAAACACTATTTCTTATGATGCTAGCATGCGTGATGGTGCTAGCTGTTGGTTGTAAACCAGATGGTTTTGTAGAACCACAAGTTCCCTCTACGGGTAATAATGGTAATGGAAATGACAAGGACAATTCCTTTAGGGAGACATGTAATCTAGAGATCAATGTTCTGTCTGAGGATACTGTGACAGGATTTCCAGCTACCCGGTTGATGGCGGAGTCTGATGATTGGGTAATGTTTGATATAGAGCATGATGGCTTGGAGCACGATTCTACGAGATCTATTGTTTTTATGCACAAGACAGAACCAGTAGGATATTATCTGTACGCGATGAAAAACCTGGTGGTTATGGCGGAGTTTACGGACAATCCTTTAGAGAATTTCTATGGTGGTAATGTGATAGTAACGGCTTGCCACGAGGATTATACGCATTGTTGCGTGGTAAGGGATATTTTTGGAGATCAAGAAATTATCTCTGAAATTGTGGTTGATAACCAATCGGAAGAACAACCTAACCTGCTTATGGCTAAGGATGATGACTATTATGATGACTTAGGAGCATCTATCTACCGAACTATTTCTAAGCATTTCAAGGAGGCGGCTCAGACGATAGAAGATGTATTTGTAAATTATTCTTTTGGTGCTGGACAAACGGTGGCTAAATTTTGGTCTTCAGTTGTGTTTGCTGTTTCTCTAAATCAGATCTATAGTTATAATCCTGATTTACAGGAGGAAATACAAGAGGAAATCGAGCAAGATAATAGGTATTTCATCAATCTTACACTAAAACGCCAAGAGTGGTACTCGCTTGGAAATATGGTGTATGAAAAACTAAAAAGTGGCATTGAAATAGGTAAAAAATGGTTCTCCAACAACGAGATAAAGTATGATGAGAATACTTCTGAAACAATAAGTCCTATTTTTTCTGGTCCTCGAGTAGTGGATGGAAAATACTGGATGATATATGAATACTTGAGGAATCATCCGGAATGTAAGTTGAATCTTTCAGTTGGAAATGTGACGGAGAATTCTGCTGATTTGGAAGTGACTATTACGGGATTGTTGGGTGATGTAAATGATGTGATGAATAGTGTAGGAGTGTTTAAATATAGAAACATGACCACGGGTGAAGTAGGAGAAGCAATAACCTACAACGATCTTCGCAGACAAATTACAATTAATGGTTTGACTAAGCTGACGAGGTATATATGTTGGGTAGAGGTGCAGATGGCTCGAGTATATAGGAGTAATACGGTAGATTTTATCACTAAAGGTGTGCTACACACAGAGCCTGCAGCATTTATTTTCCCTAAGTCAGGAGGCTCACGTGGAATGACGTTGCTGATTGATAGCTATGTGGTGCGTGGTTTTGATTTAGATGTGCCAAATTGGATTACCAGGGTAGATAAGTCTGCTACGTCATTTTTCTTGACAGCGGGGGAAAATAAAAAGAATGAGCGTATCGTAGATCATGCGCGTATATTTGTGTATCTCACAGATGGAACAGAATTATTGCAAGTCGTTCCTGTGATACAGGAGATGTCGGATAATATGTGGGATGGTACAAAGTGGAAATTCTATCATTCTCAGATGGGTGGAGAGTTTACCTTAGAAATAGTAAGTGTGGCTCAATCCAAAGCGATATGTTCTGCGTTTAATTATAGTGCAGTAAATTGGAAATCTAAAATCACTCAACCTAGTGATAGTACTCTTACAATAGACCAGTCTTATAACGTTGTCACTGAAGAAACGAATATAACCACTGGTTATACCTTCTATTTAGAACGCAAGAGTGACGTGGATGTCCATGCTACGATTAATATATATGTCAATGTAAACGGAACTGATGCCCTGCAGCAGATTCAATGTGATGGCACGCTGATTTCCCAATAGTATCAGCTATACAAAGGAACTACCCTATAACCCAGCCGAAGGCTATGAGGCAATAGGGTATGAATACAACAAGAGCCGTGAATATTCACGGCTCTTGTGTGTTTTCTATCGCCAATCGCCAGCTAGTCTAACCACTCTACACCACACTATACCACACTACACCACACTACACTACACCACACCACACTACACCATCCTACACCACACTATACCATCCTACACCACACTATACCACACTATACCACACCGTTTATGATTTGTAATGAAATAAATTTCATTCAAAATTTGCATAATTCAAAAAAAAGTTGTATCTTTGCCGCGTTTTATGCGAAAATCTTAAAATTATCTGATAAAAACACTAACATTATGCTAGTTTTAAATACCGAAAAACACTCCTTTGGCGCAATATTACGTTGCGCACTCCTAATTATCTTCTTTGTAAGTGGCATTAGTACCAATGCCCAAAATTTCACTCCTACATCTACGTATTATCTTGGTAGTTCGGCGGACAATAGTCTCCGCCTATCTGGTGATGCAGGCGTGGTGTCCACTGAGTATAAGGCTTATCAGGGCGCTGTGTATGAGCCCTTTAACGATACACCACCTAGCGAGTCAGCTACTGACGGACCTAGCAAGATCAGCAGCCGCCAAAACACTTGGGGCGGAGGCGGTATGGGTGATAATGAAAACGATGATCCTGGTCATAGAGACCCAGGCTCCCCTATCGGCGAACCTTGGATCATGTTGGCATTCGCGGCAATGGCAGCTATAGCCATCGCCCTTCGCAAGAAGCAGACTGCCTAGTTATTGCCTCGTATTTGCCACCTATCTCCATCGAGACCTCATCGAGACCTCATCGAAACCTCATCGGAACCTGATTGGAACCTGATTGGAACCTCATCGAAGGATAAGCATAGGATAAGCAAGGGATGCATTAGGGATATATATGGGATACCAATAGCCGCCCATAGCCCATAGCCAATAGCCAATAGCCCCAAAACCAACCAACATAATAAAAAAGTTACAAAACAAAGCATGATAGAAAAACTAACATACATCAACTCGCAAAATTTACTTGCTGACGCGAGCACAATTATTGAAACGGCAAAGAATATTGCATGCCGTTCTATCAATGTAGTCCTTGTGCAGCGAAATTGGTTGTTGGGTAAACGTATTGTTGAGGAACAAATAGGCAATCAAACTCGCGGTGAATTGTATGGTCAAAAGGTTATAGAGAATCTTGCTAAAGAACTGACGGAGCAATATGGTAGTGGGTTTGATTTTAGCAGTTTATATAAGTATATCCGCTTCTATCAGTGCTTTCCTGACATTTTGGACGCGGCGAGTCCAAAATCTTTTTTACTTACTTGGACGCACTACCGCATTTTGCTGCAAGTGGATGATGAAGCGGCTCGCCAATGGTACGAAGATGAAGCTGCGAAAGAGGTTTGGAGCACAAAAACGCTACAACGCAACATATCTTCGCAATACTACTATCGTCTGCTGAAGACTCCTGCGCCTGAGAAAGTAAAAGCAGAAATGCAGCAACTGACTCAACCTTTGCAGGATAAAAATGAGTTTATCAAGAATCCTGTTGTAGCTGAGTTCTTAGGATTATCAACCAACACAGACTACACGGAAAGCACATTAGAAAAAGCCATTCTGACAAATCTACAAAAGTTCTTGATGGAGTTAGGAAAAGGATATGCTTTTGTGGCGCGTCAGCAACATATTCGCACAGAAAAAGAGGATTATTTTATTGACTTAGTATTTTACAACTATATTCTTAAGTGCTTTGTTCTGATTGATCTAAAGACCACCAAGGTTACTCATCAAGATGTAGGACAGATGGATATGTATGTTCGCATGTATGACGAGTTGAAGAAAGGAGTTGATGACAATCCAACCATTGGCATCGTATTATGTTCTGATACAGACGAAGATATCGCGCGATACTCTATTCTTAAAGGTAATGAACAATTATTTGCCACACAGTATCAACTGATGTTACCTTCTAAAGAACAACTCCGAGAAGAGATAGAACGCCAAAAAATGCTATTTACTTTGCAACACAATTAACTACCCCCCCCCCTACCAGTCCAGCTCTCGGCGCT
>JAZNKZ010000093.1:0-3849 GCA_045578815.1 Paludibacteraceae bacterium | reverse complement strand
ATATTACACACCGGCCGAAACTCCAATTCAGCAAACTTTAGCATTGGATGTATTGGTAAATAATATTCGCGAGGGACGCACTCCAGAAGACCTCTTGTTCCAAGTAATGCCCGAATGTAACCTACCATTATCAAGCAAGATTGAAGAACGTGAAATGCATGGTAAGAAAGTATTTGTAGTGAACGATGGCTACTTAATTGCCTGCTTCGATACCGATATCAACGAAGCAGTAATTACCGCCATTGCGAAGGAAAAACCATACTACTTCGTAATGCGTGATAGTTCAATGGCTACCGATAATGTGGCTGATAACTTTGATCAGATATTTAATGCTTATAGTAAAGAAACTATAAGGAAAATTATATAATACACAATGTAATGAGCAAGAGTATTGGACAAGAGATAAGGACCACGATTGAGGAACTTGATTACAATGCAGTATGCAAACTAACTCAATACGTAAAAGAGAGTTTTGCATCAATTGATGCAAATGACTCTATGAAGTTTCGCATACAATTTAATATGGGAGAAATTCAATTGATACTTGAAAACTTTGATGAATTTTGCACAACGGCCTATGGGCAGGAAATTGATGTGGTTTCGGTACAGCTATCAAATTATCCTCATCGCACATATGTATATATTCAAAATTTTAATAGCGATATTCAACGAAAGGCATCATTAAGAATATCGTGTGAGGATACTCCAACCCTCGTAAATATGTGTAAGGGTATTGAAAATAGATTGGCAAATGATGGTACACTACTTCGTATTCAGAAACAACAAAAGGCGAAGATTGCACCAACCACACAAGCAAATGTTCTCAATACACTGATACCACAATCTAAACAATCTAATATCACTATTAATGTCGGAGGGGACTTAAATATGAGTGGTAGTGCGATTGGGAATAGCAATGAAGTTGAAAGTCAAGGTAATCTAGCGACTACAACTGATAAGGATGTTGTGAATGCCGAAAGTAAGTCGAGTTTTTGGGAAGGTGTTTGGCAACAGATAGCAGCCAATGGCATTTGGTGGTTATTAGGCATTATAGGCACTGCCATTATTGCTTATTTAGGTTTTGCATAGACTATGAATTTCAAATATAAGATACAGCAATGACTATGGACAAAACATATATAGATGAGTTACTCAGATATGGTGAGCACCTAAATTTGGAGTGCAAAAGAGCCGAAAGAGGTGTCCCAAAATCAATTTGGGAGACATATTCTGCATTTTCAAATACGAATGGAGGGACTATTATATTGGGTGTAGAAGAGGATTTGCAAGCCGATAATTGGGATGATCGGTTTAGCGTTTTAGGTGTGCAAAATCCTGAGAATATCGTTAAGGACTTTTGGAATACGATAAATAGTGAAAAGGTTAATGCCTGTACGCTGAAAGATGAGAATGTACAAATCATTGAGTATAAAGAACAGGTTAATATCATTGTTATCCAAGTGCCTCAGGCTTCATACAATTTAAAGCCCATATACATAAATGGTAATGTATACAAAGGTACATTTAAGCGTAACTTTGAGGGAGATTATCATTGCGAGGAGGGTGTGGTAAAAGCGATGATTCGTGATGCTAACGATGACGGCAACGATGGGAATATCGTAGAATACCACACTATGGATGATATTGATATGGCGACCCTTAAAAGTTATAGAAATGAGTTTGAGAATCGCAATATCGGACACTTTTACAATCAGTTGGATGATAAAGAGTTCCTGAAACAGCTTGGAGGCTACACCATTGACCGTGCTACAGGGAAGGAGGGACTTACTGTTGCTGGCTTACTAATGTTTGGCAAAGGATTGTCTGTTCGTGAAAGATTCTCCAACTTTAGAATGGACTACATAGACATGACCAACCTAATAGGAGATATGCGTTACAGCGACCGTATTACCTATGATGGCAATTGGGAGAACAATCTATATAATTTCTTTCGTAGGGTATTGGCTAAACTCACCGTGGACTTGAAGCGACCATTCAGATTAGAAGGTGTACAGCGAAATGATGATACACCTACCCATAAGGCTATTCGTGAAGCACTTACTAATAGTGTAATCCACGCTGATTTCTTTTTGTCGGGAAGTGTGTTGAGAATTGAAAAGCACAATGGATGCTTCTATTTTAGAAATCCGGGAACATTGAAACTTCCCATATCCCAAATTTATGAGGGTGGAAGTTCAAAAGCTAGAAATCCAAGAATGCAGAATATGTTTCGAATGATTGGATTTGGAGAGAATCTCGGTTCGGGCTTCCCTATCATTCTAGATGCTTGTAAAAAAGAACAGTGGCGCAAACCCGACCTTAATGAAAACTCAGAAACAAAAGAAGTGCATCTTAAGCTCTGGATGATTTCGATGTTCCCTCAAGAGGTGACAGATTATATTCACACTCTATTGGGGAACACTCAAATAAATATAACCAAAGAGAGCCTGACTGTTCTATCCGTGGCTTATGTAGAGAATGGTGTGACAAACCAACGCCTACAAACAATTTTGGAGAAAAACTCATTGGAGGTCGCCAAGTTGCTTAAGTTCTTAACAGGAGTAGAACTACTGGTAACAGAAAACAGAGGTAGATGGACCACTTATAATCTTAATACAGACTTCAAGCCTTCCATAGAGGGGTTGTCTAATGGGTTGCCTAATGGGTTGTCTAATGGGTTGTCTAATTCGGAACATACCACCCTGCAGGTGTTTTCTTTGATACAGAAAAATCCGAATATCACAAGAAAGGAACTTAGCGATAAGATAGGAATATCAGTAACATCCATCCAAAAACACATTGATAGATTGAAACTGCATGATAAGATAAAGCGTGGAGGTTCTTCGACAAGAGGTGGTTATTGGATTATTTTGCCTGAGAAAGACTAATTATGAAATTCAAATTTAAAATACAGCAATATCAGACCGATGCGGTTGAACGTACGGTAGAAGTGTTTGCAGGTCAGCCATCTATGGATAATCTGACCTATCGACGCGACCTCGGTAAGCAGGCCGTGCATCATCAGACTTCGATATATGATGCTGAGATAGAGAGCGGTTATCGGAATAATGAAGTCCAGTTGATGCCTTCTGAACTGCTTGCTAACATCCGTAAGGTACAAGCCATTGGGGATATCAAATTATCGGACAATATTGTACCAAGTATCGGTGCTTGCAGTCTCGATATTGAGATGGAAACAGGTACGGGTAAGACTTACGTCTATATCAAAACAATGTTCGAACTGAACAAGCGTTATGGTTGGAGCAAGTTTATCGTAGTAGTGCCAAGCATTGCTATCCGTGAGGGGGTAGGCAAGAGTTTCCGTATGCTCGAAGACCATTTTATGGAACACTACGGAAAGAAAGCCCGTTGGTTTATCTATGATAGTAGCCGTTTGAAGAGTTTGGATGATTTTTCTAGCGATGCGGGTATCAATGTAATGATTATCAATACCCAAGCATTTGCAACTTCACTCAAAGAAGGAGCGAAGAATAAGGAAAGTAGAATCATTTATTCTAAGCGTGATGATTTTGCGAGTCGCCGACCGATTGATGTAATTGCTGCCAATCGTCCCATTATCATTATGGACGAACCACAGAAGATGGAGGGTGAAGCCACACAAACGGCCCTCAAACGCTTCTTGCCATTGTTTGTATTGAACTACTCAGCCACTCACAAGACCAATCACAACATGGTCTATGCACTCGATGCACTTGATGCCTACAACAAGAAATTGGTAAAGAAAATTCAAGTAAAAGGCTTCGAGGTAAAGAACCTGAAAGGTACATCCAGCTATCTATATATAGACAGCATCATACTTTCGAAAACAGAGCCTCCAATGGTGAAAAT
>JAZNKZ010000092.1:0-17917 GCA_045578815.1 Paludibacteraceae bacterium | reverse complement strand
CCATCACTTGCAAGTTACCCTTGAACAAACCAGTACCGAAACTAATGAGTACCAATGCTGCAATCATCGCACCCATAGCGGTGCCACCTGCGCCCAATGGAATAGCCAATAGGATGTATCCGAGGAACATCACCATGATACCGATAGTCACGCACTTGCCGTAGCCAATCTTGTCAGCCAAGATACCGCCTACGAGTGGCAAGAAATATACCAACGCAAGGAAGGTAGAATAGATTTGTCCTGCGGTGGCAGCTTCTAATCCGAAGTTAGCACGCAGGAAGAGTGCAAATACGGCTAACATGGTGTAGTAGCCAAATCGTTCGCCTGTGTTGGCAAGTGCCAATGCAAACAGACCTTTAGGTTGATTTTCAAACATAAATTAGTTGTTTTTATGGTTAATAATTATTTTTTACACAAAAATCCGCGCAAAGGTAATAATTTTTTTGCATATATGCAAATAAAATCGTTCGGTTGAGCGATTAGAATATTCTTTGTGCGAAAATGGTAAGATAGTCCATCCAGTTCTGCCATGAGTGTCCGCCTGCTGATTCATGGTATTCGTATGGATATTGTTTCTCATCCAGGTATTTGCGATAGATGACATTGTCTTCGTATAGGAAATCATCTACACCGCAGGCAATCCAGTATAGTTGTGGTGGGTTGGCAAACTGCTGTTGCAGCAGTGCTTCCGTTTGTTGGTATGCATGTTTGTCTGACAAAGCCAATGCGCTCATCTCTATAGTACGCTCGGCGTGAGGTTGCTTGGTATGTGGCACATATAGCGCAGAGAAGATACCCACGTAGTCAAATGTTTGGTTGAGCAATGCAGCCGTATGCATGGTGTGGAACCCGCCCATGGACAAACCTGCGATGGCTCGGTGCTGCTTGTCATTGATGGTGCGATAATTGGCTTCTGTCCACGCAATGAGATTGCTAAAGTTCTCTTCGAATGTACTTTCCATCCATAGGCGTGATTCAGGTGCATAGTATTTACCTGTTTGCTCCAGATATCCGTTGGGCATAACCACAATCATAGGTGGGCATAGTTGGTTGGTAATCAGCGAGTCAATGATGGCTTTTGCCTTGCCTTTGGTCAGCCAGCCCGTCTCATCATCGCCACTGCCATGCAAAAGATAGAGGACAGGGTAATCCGTTTTAGATGCAGCATATCCTGCTGGCAGATATACTGCTACACCCGCTTCGCCGATAGAGGAAGGATAAGACGTGACCACTACTTGACTTGGGTCATTTGTTTGTGTTGCTTTTGGACCACAGCCCATACATACAATCAGTAGAAATACTAGTAAAATGTTGTTTTTCATGTTTTTTATTTTGTTTGATAGTCATTAAAAACACTATATTTCCACTACCATACACCATCCGTGCTTGTCTTCAGTGCGACCGTATTGGATATCCTGCAAGGCGTGGTATAGCTTTGTGAGTACAGGGCCAGGTTTGTCGCCGAAAGGGTAGGTGATATTCTTGTCAGGGTCGAAGACCTTGGTCAGAGGCGAAATAACGCACGCTGTACCGCAAGCAGCTGCTTCTTGAATATCAGCCAATTCCTCTACACGAATATGACGGCGAGTGACCTTCATACCCATCTCACGCGCCAAAGTCATCAACGAATCGTTGGTGATGCTAGGCAAAATGGCACTACTGCGGGGAGTGAGGTATTCGAAGTAAGATTCCCGATTCTTGACTCCCGACTCATGATGCTTTATTCCTATGAAATTGGATGCCGTGCACTCATCAATATACTTGTGCGTTTTAGCATCGGTGAACATACACTCATAGCCCATGGCATGTGCCGCTTCGCTGGCGCGGAAGGATGCCGCATAGTTACCACCCACTTTCCAGCAGCCCGTACCTTGTGGTGCCGCACGATCAATAGTGCGGTTCACGATAGCAGGCATGCCTTTGAAACCGTTGGGGAAATACGGACCGATAGGTGTAGGAACGACCACAAACTCGCAGTCTTTGCCAGGCCCCACACTAATATCAGGCGTAGTAGCAACTAGCAACGGACGGAAATAGAGCGTGGCGCCAGTCTCGTAAGGAGGAAGGAAAGCGATATTCTTCTCCAATGCCAGCAAAATAGCTTCGCAAAAGAGTTCAACGGGCACGGGTGTCATCAGTAGTCCTTCGGCTGAATGGTACATGCGTTTGGCGTTCTCCTCCATGCGGAAGATACGCACCTTACCGTCCACGCCACGAAAGGCCTTTAGCCCTTCGAAGCACTCCTGACCATAGTGCAGACCCGTGGCTGCGGCATGGATAGGAATCATCTTATCGCGCGTGGCATAGGGGCGCTCCCATACTCCATTCTTGCATGCCGCACGAACGATATAGTCCGTTTCTGTATAGTGAAATGTCAGTTTACTCCAGTCAATCATGAATTTTGAATTATGAAATAATCGTTTGAGCCCTTTGGGAGAAATAAGAATTTTGAATTATGATTGCGGATTCTGGTCCGTATTCAAATAATATGTCTAATATGCTTTGTCCGTTGCCGAAGGTGGGCTCAAGGTCTTGCCCTGCCCAATCTACAGTAGTAATTAGTCTTTGTTCTTGGCTCTTTATTCTTGGCTCATCGTTCGCCATTAAGCGAACGATTACATCGTGTATTTTCTCGTTGAAATCGACTAAAAAGCGTGTTTCTTGTTCGTAGAAAGGACGGAAGAAATCGGCGTAATAATCGAAATAGGGTGTGCGTTTGTAGGTACTCACAAGGGCAATCCAATGTTGGTGCTGCCAGCGCTGTTGATAACTAATCTCTACATCTCTGGTTAACTGCTTGCTATCAGCACGCTTCACGGGGACGGTGAGTGTGAGGTGATTGGCTATTGGCGATTGGCAATTGGATTGAGAGTCGTGCGGTACAGTAATCGTACACCGATTGCGGTAGGTTTGCTTGGGAAAACTCTCCATTACCTCAATCTGCACTGCCGATGGATTCGCCAAAAACTGGCGGTACCATTCCACAGGCCCCATATATGTGGTAGGTAATATCATCCTGTTTAATTCGGGAGTCTGGAGTCGGGAATCCAGATTTTTACTCAAAATTACTGAGTCCTATGCGATTCCAACGGATATGACCTTTTCCCCATGGATTGTCCTTTTCAATACTGAGCCAAACGAACATTGGGCGACCAACGATATGGTCTTCTGGCACAAAGCCCCAATAGCGACTATCGGCAGACTTATGACGGTTGTCACCCATCATCCAATAGTAATCCATCTCAAAAACGTATGGTTCACCTATTCTCATAGGTTTAAACTCATAGGCATCTGCAATGCGTTTGTATAGATAGAAATTCTCCTCAGTAATCATAAGCGTATCGCCCTTAGCAGGGATATAGATAGGTCCGTAATTATCGCGTGTCCAAGAGTTATGCCCCAAAGGATACACATCGCCACCATTGCTTTCTGGTTCAATCTCGATGCTGAGGACATGGCTATTCTTTGCAAGTTCAGTTTTCATCTCAGCAGTTAAAGGAAAATGGTATATGCCATCAGCCAGTTTTATTCGATCTTCTTTAGAGACTCCTAAATTGGTAAGATACTTATTGCCTAACAGATGTCCGTCAGTCTTGACAATATAGTTATATTGCAAATACGGATGTTGGGGCTCTGCCACACCATCAATATAAATTACATTATCAATAATTTGCAATGTATCGCCAGATGTGCCCACGCAACGTTTGACATAGTTCTCACGGCGGTCTACAGGGCGAACAACAATCTCGCCAAAGACATCTTTGCGATTCTCCACAGTACGTTTGCCGTACATATAACAGTGAGTATAATAATCGGGGTTAGGCCTTTTGGTACAGACAGTATCACCAGTAGGGAAGTTAAAGACTACAATGTCACCCTTCTCTACCTTATCCCAACCACGCAGTCTCTTATATTCCCATTGAGGTTTTTCTATGTAACTCTTACCACCACCAAGGATAGCCGGCATAGTATGCTGAACAAGAGGCATCGATAATGGAGTATTAGGAACACGTGCACCGTATGCCATCTTGTTGACACATAGGAAGTCTCCTACGCGCAGTGTCTTCTCCAAAGAAGAAGTAGGTATCTGATAATTCTGGAAGATATAAACATTGATGAAATATACAGCTACCAATGCAAAAACGATGGCGTCTATCCATGAGCAGACGGTATAGAGTATATTATTTGCATGTGGATTCTTCTTGCCTGCTGCCTCTTCCTCTTTAGTGAGGGGTTTGTACTTCTTCCACCAGTTCCAAGGAATATACTTGGTGGTAAACATATCGGCAATTATTGGCAATAGCACTAGCCATCCGAGGCTTGCCCAATCCCCCCATGCAACCCAGACTACGAATACAATGTAAACGGCACACCACGCGCCACAAGAAATCCACCCTTTGGTGGTTACTGCTTTGATTCTATCTTGAAAACTTTTCATATGCATTTGTATGTTTTTACGAAAAATCGTGCAAAGGTACAAAAAAATATGCACATGCGCAAGCGCAAGCAAAATTTTCTACAATCACCACACCCACGGAATCAGTCGCCAACGAACGCGCTGTTGGTAGTCGGCATAGCCCTCTAACCCGAAGATAAGCACTTGTTCTTCGTTACGTATCCGTTTGATTATCAAGAAGGGATATATAGCAAACAATAGTAGCGCCCACCATGATCCCAAGATGAGAGGCATTGAGAGAAACATCAGTAGGGTGGCTGTGTACATAGGATGGCGAACAATGCCATATACCCCCGTATCAATAAGTTGCTGGTCGGCTTGTACTTCAATAATGCGCGATAAATACGCATTTTCGCGCAGCACTTCGGCGTAAAGGATATAACCTATCAAAAAGAACACAGAGGCGGTAATAACCACCCACACTGGTACTTGTGACCAAGCGAAGCGGTAATCAAAACCGCAGAGCAAAAATCTACTGATAAACATCAATCCTGATAGAGCAACCACATGCCTTTGCGCTTGCTCTTTCTCCTTATTATTCAATCGTTTAGATAATAGTTCGGGAGAGGACAATAGCAGCCATATACCCATGCATATCATAGGAACAAACAGCAGCGCAATTAGTACCCATGCATGCCAATAATGCCATGAACCAGCAGGCAGAAATAGTAGCAAACCTACAACACCCAAACCAACTACAAGTTTGGACAACGCACCAAAGATGAGTTGTAACTTATTCATTACTCATGATAATTTCGGAGAAATCGTGCCAACCGGTTTTGCCTTGCATCCATTCAGCGGCAATGACAGCCCCAAGGGCGAATCCTTTGCGCGATTTGGCAGAGTGACTGATACGAATAGTGTCCACTGCACTATCCCATACAACCGTATGAATACCAGGAACTTCTCCCTCTCGAATAGATTCGATATCTGCTATAGGTAATCGCTCCTCACCGATGGCTTCTTGCAGCGTTTTGGCTGTGCCGCTAGGGGCATCCAACTTGTGGACATGATGCACCTCTGTCATGTGAGGAGTGTAATCGGGGTATGCAGCCATAAACTTCGCCAATTGGCGATTGAGCGCAAAGAGGATATTCACGCCTATACTGTAGTTGGACGACCACATGAGCCCCGTTTTTTGCTTTATCGCCTCTTGCCTTATCGTCTCTACATCCCATCCCGTAGTACCGCAGACCACAGGCACGCCTGCAGACCAAGCGCGGTGGATGTTCTGTTCCGCCGTTTTCGGAGTAGTGAATTCTATGGCTACATCTGCCGAAACAAAGGCCTCCGAATCAAAATCGCACAAGTTATTTTGGTCAATGATACATACAATTTCGTGCCCACGAGCAAGAGCGATGGACTCAATTATATGTCCCATTTTACCATATCCAATCAATGCTATTTTCATTGTTTTAATATACATGTTTTAAATCTTTGGCAAAGGTAGTATTTTTTTTGTACATATGCAAGAAAAAAATCGCTTGAAAATATTTTTTCTATCATTTTTTTTGTAAATATGCTTTTTTTGTTGTACCTTTGCAACACAAAATAAATTTCATCATGAAAACTATCAGATTTGCTTTTTTAGCGACGAGTTTATTCCTCCTCAATTTTGCTCCTATGCAGGCAGCCGAACGCTGGCTGGAAGGGTACAAAAAAGTTCTCGTTATTGGTGCGCACCCCGATGACCCTGAGACCATGTGCGGTGGCACAATGATCAAACTGCGCGAGATGGGCGTAGAAGTCGTGTCAGTATATTTCACCTCAGGCGAGGCTGGTATTCCTGGTAAGAGTCACGAAGAGTCGAGTGCTATTCGCACTGCAGAAGCTAGGAAAGCATGCGAAACAATGGGGGTTCGAGCTGTATTTATGACTCAGATTGATGGTAACACAGAGGTAAATAAAGCACGCTATGCTGAAATGAAAGCTCTAATTGAGGCAGAAAAGCCTGACATGGTGATTACCCACTGGCCTATAGATTCACACCGCGATCATCGTGTATGTTCAATGCTCGTGTATGATGCATGGCGACAAACAGGATATAACTTTGACCTCTATTATGGCGAAGTGATGACTGGTATGCAAACACAAAACTTCTCCCCTACTCTTTGGGTAAATATCACTGATCAACATGATCAAAAAGTCAAAGCATATTATTGTCACAAAAGTCAAGATATGCATTTGGTACAAGAATGGCACGATGCTATGGAGATTTTACGAGGAATGGAATGCCACACCAAATATGGAGAAGCATTTGTAAAACAACAGTGGAAATAATTTGAACCATGAAAAAATATTTATTGGTTTTGCTTTCGTGCGTGTCAATTACCGTAGCAGCAAACACATATATATATAAAGGTACCTCCTCCTATAAAAGTGACATTCTCTATACATGGGACGGAAGATACCTATATACAGGTACATCTACATACCGCAGCGATATCATATGCTCATATGATGGTGAATATATCTACAAAGGACATTCCACATATCGCAGTGATATATTATTTCATTGGGATGGTCGACATCTCTATCCTGGTACATCAACATATAGAAGCGATATTTTGTGTTCATATGACGGAGAATATATCTACGATGGTACATCAACCTATCGCAGCGATGTGCTCTATTCGGTACGAGGTAAATCCGTGTATCTCAAGACATCACAGTATCGTTCGGACATTATCCTAACAGTAGACGGAATTATTCCTATGCCAGTACTTCTGCTGGTATTAATGCTATAAATACAAATATGATGAAACAAATTATTTCCACCCAAGAAGCCCCAGCTGCCATTGGCGCTTATAGTCAAGCAGTTGTCGTTAATGGTATGTTATTTGCAAGTGGTCAACTCGGCATAGACCCTAATACTGGTGATTTTGCTGGTGCAGATTTTCGTTCTCAAGCCGAGCAGGCAATTAAAAATGTAGCTGCTATTCTTAAAGCAGCAAACACAGATGCGAGCCATGTTGTGAAAACTACTGTCTTTCTAACTGATATGGCTAATTTCGCTGTACTAAACGAAGTGTATTCTACATTATTTACCGCCCCGTTTCCAGCACGTTCAGCAGTAGCTGTAGCTGCATTACCTAAGGGTGGACTCGTTGAAATTGAAATCGTTGTAGCATTAGATTAATGACATTTTGTCAGTAACACATCCTGTGGCACGATAATTGTCGTGCTTTTGGTGTATGAAATATATAAAACTACTTATCATATTCCTATGTTTCGGTATTGCTGTACAAGCAGAGGTATATACTTCCTCTTCGCTTCCAAACCCCAAGTTGCAAGACCATTATGATTATGTATGTAACCCCGATCAAATCGTAGAACATAGCGATGTCATATTTTTGAATAGATTAGCTCGCCAACTGGAAGATTCTACTGATGTTGAGCTCTGTATAGTAGCTGTCAATAGTATCGGCGAGACCGAAGCTGTTGATTTTTGCTATGAACTTTTCCAGCGTTGGGGCATTGGAAAAAAGGGTAAGAACACAGGTGTATTGCTCTTTTTGGCTATAGAATCACGTGATATACGCATCATGACGGGTGGAGGTATAGAAGGTGTACTTACTGATGCCATATGTCACGACATCGTAAGCCAAACCATGCTTGCACCTCTCCGAAATGGTGATTATTCTGCTGGATTAGCATTGGGTGCATTGCGCATTTATGAGATTTGTACTCATGGAAGTGCTCCAGAAGAATTACGCAGCATGACTTCAGCTACCAATCGCTATCATTATGCTGACAAATCCGACGAGAACGAGCTCGTAGAGCTATTGGCTGTAGGTGGTATCATTTTGATCTTGCTTGTATTTGTATTCATAGTAGTAGCTATGCCTAAAAAATGTCCTAAATGTGGTAAGCGGAGTTTTAAGAAAATCCATGAGCAGATAATCAACCGGGCCACAATACACAAGGAAGGATTAGGAGTGCGCACCTATTGTTGCGAGCATTGTGGATATCACGAAGACAACTCCTTTACTATACCACGCAAAGTACCTACCATCATCATCACAGGTGGCGGTTCTCGTGGAGGATTTGGTGGTGGCAGTTTTGGCGGTGGATTCGGAGGAGGTAGCACCTTTGGCGGTGGAGCTGGAGGAAAGTTCTAACTATAAAGATTTAGTTATACAATAAATAAAAAAAGCAGAAAAAAATGAACAAGAAAACATTAATTCTAGTTATAGTACTAGGAGTACTAGCTATCTCAGTCGTATGGGGAATCAATCGCTATAATGCAATTATCACAGCTGAGGAAAATGTGAACACAGCTTGGTCACAAGTGGAAAACCAATATCAACGTCGTGCAGATTTGATCCCAAACCTCGTTGAAACTGTGAAAGGTTACGCCGCTCATGAGAGTGAAACGCTTGAAGGCGTGATTGCTGCTCGCGCAAAGGCAACCCAAATAGTCGTTGATCCAACCAATGCCACTGCAGAGCAGATTGCTGCATTCCAAGCAGCACAAGGCGAACTATCACAAGCATTGGGAAGGCTGATGGCTATTTCGGAAAATTATCCTGATTTGAAAGCCAATCAAAATTTCGGTGCACTACAATCACAATTGGAGGGAACGGAGAATCGTATTACTATAGCTCGCAACAACTTCAACGAGATGGCTCGCCAACTCAACACTCTCATACGTCGTTTCCCTAGCAATATCATCGCAAACATGATGGATGCAGAAAAACGACCATACTTTGAAGCTGACAAAGGTACAGAACAAGCACCTCAAGTGCAGTTCTAGTCACGCTAGTTTAGTTCAAAATTAATTCTAGAAACGAATGGATATATTTTTAATCATATTAGGTTCAATACTACTTATCTTGGGTATAATCGGTTGCGTTGTACCCGTTATACCAGGAGTTCCACTAGCATATCTTGGATTGTTATGCGCCCATTGGACTGAACGCGCACACCTTGATTGGTACGAACTTGTCATTTGGGGATTAATCGTGCTTGTGGTACAGCTACTCGATTATATCGTTCCCGCATGGGGAACTAAGCAATTAGGAGGTTCTAGATGGGGAATATGGGGCAGTACATTAGGATTATTAATTGGTTTGTTCTTTGGATTTCTAGGGATTATTATAGGTCCCTTTGTAGGAGCGCTCATAGGAGAGTTATTGTATGTAAACTTCCACCCTAAGAAAAAACTCATTGATGTTTCAAAGAAAGAAAAATTTAAGAGAGCTTTCATCGCTGGACTAGGTTCATTCATTGGCTTACTAGTAGGCACTATTATCAAACTGATTTGCTGCGGCGGACTAGTTATTTACTTCATCAAAGAACTTATATAATTCATCGTTTGTAATGTAAACCAAAGGCTGCTGTGCAGCCTTTTTTTGTTATATATAATGAAACAAGAACATTTTTTGCATCTTTTAAAAAATGAGAAACTATTTTGCACAGTTTTTGTACGTACCGTTATAAACAATTAATATTGCTTAACCCTTAACAAATTACAACAATGAAACGTACATCAACCATATTATTTATTACCTTATCCATATGCAGCATGATTGCATTGGGAGCAAGTGAAGGAAGTACTACTCAACCCGCCACGAACGTTGTTGATGGTCGAATATTGTCACCGATGTATGTCATGTTGAGTCCTTTGGATACAGCGGTATTACCTCAGATTCCTATCAAAAAAACGAGTGGAAATTTTGTAAGTAAAACATTAGATCATGATCTCACTTGGTCACACACTCTGCATTCGTTACAAAATCATGATTTTTCCGATAAAAGTATCCACCGTATGATGCAAAAGATGCATCGTTACACACATCGTCACTATGTAGCAATCCCTTGTGCTTACTGGAGTCAATCTCCTAATGGTGATTCCTTATTGGTCTCTGGCAAAGTATATCTACCTAAGAATCGTAAATTAAATGGAATTATCATTGCTAATCATCATACTATTACATCAGATATTGAAGCACCTAGCAGTGCACTATCAACGGAAAGCATATTTACAATGAAAGGATATGCTGTCATCATGCCTGATTACGTAGGTTATGGTGTATCGCGCAATGAAGTACACCCCTATCTACACTGGCGCAGTGCTGCACGAACAGCTATTGATCTACTGGATTGTATGCCTATGCTATTAGATTATTATGGCTATACTTACCCTACTGATATAGTTGTAGAAGGATATTCTCAAGGTGCTGCAGTAGCGCTAGGTGTTGTACGAATGATAGAAGAAAACATCAATGCTGGCGATACAATATGGACGATCCGAAAACTATATGCAGGTGCAGGTCCGTATGATCCTGCTGCTACATATATTTATAGTATTGAACACGACACAATGGGAATACCTGCCGCAATCCCACTGATTGTCATGGGATTGGACAACGCATACAATTTAGGATTTGAGAAAGAAGATTTTTTTCTTGAACCATTATTATCACACTATGAAGAGTGGGTGCTTTCCAAAGAATTTACCGTAACCGAGATCAATGAAAAGATAGGATCAATGCAAATCAGCAAAATCATGACACCCGAGTCACTAAATGCAAACCTTCCCTCATCTGAATTACTGTACAAAGCACTGACTTGGAATAGCAATGTGGAATACGACTTACAATCACCCGCCTATTTTTTGCATAGTGTTAGTGATGAAGTTGTTCCTCTGATTAATAGCTACAATTTACAAGCAAATTTGCCAGACACATCCTTTGTGGAATTTGAATACGGAAATTACGGTTCGCATATGGCTGCAAGCATTCCATTTTTTCAACACATATACCAAGAACTATAGGTAAATATACAAAAATATCACATTTTATTTGCGTATATGCATTTTTTATAGTACCTTTGCCCAGTTTATGCGAAATTTGCAATGAGAAAACTTGTATTCATATTAATCGTAAGCATACTGACGAGTTGTCAATACATGCCCACCTCTTCCAAAACAAACAAGGAGCGGTATGAATATCAAATGCTTACACCATTAGATACCAATACATTACCCGTTATCCCTAGTGATGGCAATGCATTTGGTACTTCGTTGGTGCGCAAAGCACTAGAATACGATTTAATTTGGCAAATAGCAAAATACCCTCTCATTTGGCAAGACTTTTCTGCTGAAAGCATCTATCAAATGATGCAAGCTATACATTTCTTCACCAAACAATGTTATGTAGCCATCCCTTGCGCATATTGGAGTCAAAAACCTAATGGAGATTCTCTATTGGTATCTGGTCAAGTATATCTGCCTAAGAATAGAGAGCTAAAAGGCATCATAATAGCCAATCACTACATGATGACTTCGGACGCGGAAGTCCCTACCAATATGACGGCAATGGAGACAATATTCCTTGTAAAAGATTATGCAATCATCATGCCTGACTATGTAGGTTATGGTTTATCGCGCGACGAAACACATCCATTTCTTCATTGGCGTAATGCTGCTCACACAGCGGTTGATTTGCTGAATTGTATGCCTGAACTGCTTGACTACTACGGTTACCAATATCCAAGAGATGTGGTTATAGAAGGATATTCGCAAGGAGGTGCAGTGGCGCTAGGTGTAGCTCGTATGATGGAAGAGAATATTGCAAAAGGGGAAAATAAATGGACTATACGCAAATTATATGCAGGTGCAGCACCATACAACCCTGCACTATCTTACGACTATTGTGTAGCGCACGACATAGTAGGCATACCTTCATTGATTCCGTTGATAGTAATTGGTATGAATAATGCCTATGATCTAGGCTTCAACTTAGACGAGGTGTTCCAAGAACCACTACTATCCAATTATAAAGAATGGGTATATTCTAAACAATATCCTATGAAAGAAATTGACGAACTAATGGGGTCTAACCGCATGAGCAATTTGATGCAAGCACCATGGTTAAATCGCGATGATGATAAAACGGGATTGTTGTACGATGCCTTAGCTAAAAACAGCAATGTGGGATATAACTTACAATCAGACGCATACTTTATACATAGCTTAGACGATGAGTTAGTACCACTCTACAACACCCTTATTCTAATGGAGAACATGCCAGATAACTCGCGTATAGAATATGATTTTCAACATTTTGGCACACACATGGAAACTAGTATTGCATTCTTGAAAAATGTCTTTCAAGATTTACAATAAAGACCATTCTTAATGCTACAAATTAGAGAAATCTAACAGCAAAATGGTTTGTAACAAATTATTAACCTTTAAAACCTAAACAAAATGAAAAAGTGTTTTCTATTGGCTTGTGTTGTAGGCCTGTTGAGTGCTTGTGAAGCCTCAACGAAAGTGGACAACAGTACCGTTAAATCCGTTGATTTGAGTCGCTACGTTGGTAGTTGGTATGAAATTGCAAGGTTTGACCACAGTTTTGAACGGGGGTTGGACTATGCTATGGCTAGATACACCCTTCGCGAAGATGGAAAAATTGACGTATTGAATACTGGAATCAAAGATGGTAGAGCTAAAGACGCTAAAGGTATTGCAAAGACGACTGATGTTTCTGGATTGCTGCGCGTTTCATTCTTTGGTCCATTCTTTGGAGACTACCGAATCATGATGTTAGATCCTGATTATCAGTACGTATTAGTTGGTGGCAATAATGCTAAATTCCTTTGGATCTTATCCCGAACACCCGAATTGGATGAAGCAACAAAAACGCTCATTCTAGCCGAAGCTGAGCGTCGTGGCTACGACACCAATAAACTTATTTGGGTGAAACAAAATAAGCAACAGTAATCTATGTATCAAAATATTACTGGATTTGGGCAAGTATCTTATGATTCTTCCGCTGCATCTCCTTGGGATTCGCTGACATAGGACTCTGGCAACGCTTTCTTGGTCTTAACGCCCATATCACGCAAACGGTAACCTGTATCCAACACACTTCGGGAGCCAACCATCAGCTGGTGGTTGGCTTCTTCATATGCTTTAGTCGCTTGTTGTAAACTCTTCTCCACTTTGCCAAATTTCTCGATAAAACCATTCAATCGATCCAGCAGCAGACCTACCGTTTGGAACACTTTGGCATAGCTCTTGTTTTGCTCAATTTGACGCCAGGTAACATTCACAATACGCAGCGCCGCGTACAGATTCATCTCACTTACAATGAAGATGCGGTCTTTGAGAAAAGTGTCGCGCCATAGATTCTTCTCGTGCGCCATAGCCACTTGCATTGCGCCCTCATTAGGAATAAACATAAATACGAAATCGGCTGATTTTCTGCCATTTTCGATATAAGCCGAATAGTTGGCGCGGCGCAGTTCGTTGATGTGATTATGGATACTAGTCAGAATCTCTTTGGCATATATCTCACGATCGTCATCGGTCTTTGCATGGACATAATTGTCATAGGAAGTGATCGTCATCTTAGAATCTATAATCACATCTTCTTTTTCATCCAAATGCAAAATAAAGTCGGGACGCATCAACTTGTTGGTATCCTCATTTCGCAAGGTTTGCCCCTTTTCATCGCGCAAAGTAGGCTGATAAACATAATGAATTCCCTCCTTCAGCCCTTGACTTTCTAGCATCTCCTTAACGACCAACTCCCCCCAATCGCCTTGCGACTTAGGTTGATAGAGCAGTGTTTCTACTAATCGGTCGGCACGATTACCGATGGATTCGGTCTTTTCTACAAGATTTTTAATGCTCTGTTCTAGACGAGTAGTGGTATTTCCATGTTGCGTCTGAGTATCCTTCATCTCCTTCTCCAATTTAGAAATAGTTTCCTTGAGTGGATCAATGATAGAGGACATCTGCGCCTTGTTGGTTTGTTCTAATTTCTCGCTACGTATGTCTAGGAGTTTTTGGGTGGTGTTAGTAAGTTCCGCCTGAAGAAACTTGATTTGTTCCGCCAATTTCTCATCGGCTTGTTGGCGAATAGTCTCGTTTTTCTCTTTCTCGTACTTGAGTTCGAGTTCTTTTTGCGAAAGTTGCAGTTTGGTCTCTTGCAGTAGGGCTTGTTCTGTGGCTAATGCTTGCTCAGCAGAAGTTAGTTGAGCACTCATTCTATTGATTTGTTGACGCATAAGCCAATAAACCAGAACTCCCACCGCTGCTGCAAGGAAGATGCCGATGATGGATGCAATAATGATTTCCATAGTTGTAAAATAATATAAAATGGAGCGATTTTTCGCTCCATTTTATATGTTGAATGAATTATTTTCTTGGAGCAGACACGTATGTTGGATAGAACACTTGCTGCAAACTATCCACCAAGTTGTGATGATTCTTTAACAATACATTCGATGGGAAATAGCACTCGCCTGTGATACCTGGAATAGTGCGGTTGAGGCGAAGCTGACGGCAAATCTCATTACCCTCGTTCCATGCTGCTGCCGCTTTAGGGTTGCCCATATGGTATGGAGCCATACCTATATACACGCGACATTTGTCAGTAGCGTATTGCGCCCACCAGTGCGCAAGAACCTCATAATCAGCCACTTTTTTGCCAATCTCCCAATAGAGTTGTGGTACTACATAGTCAATCCATCCCTTCTCCATCCACAGGAGAATATCGGCATAGAGTTGGTCGTAGTTTTGAAGTCCATTGGTCTCGCTACCACGTGGATCATTGACCTTATTGCGCCAAATACCAAAAGGAGATATACCAAATTGTACGTGTGGCTTGATACTATTGATGGTGTTGTGCACTTGTTCAATAGCGAGGTTTACGTTATCACGACGCCAATCGCCTACATTGTCAAATCCACGTGGGTCTTTTGCAAACGCTTCAGCATCAGGGAACTCCTCCCCTGCAACAGGATAAGGATAGAAATAGTCATCCATATGGATGGCTTCTATATCATAGCGAGTCACGAGGTCTGCCACCACTTTGCAAAGAAAGTCGCGTGTCTCTTGCAAGTGAGGAGCAAAATACCACTGTGTACCATACTTCAAGAACCACTCTGGGTGCTTGTGATAAACGTGATTAGGTGCAAGGTCCTCAATCTTGCCACCGCCACCAGTCACGCGATAAGGGTTAATCCATACGTGAACATCAATACCGCGTTTGTGTGCTTCTTTGCAAACGAACTCCAGTGGGTCGTAGGTGGCTGCTTCACCTTGTTTGCCAGTAAGCCAAGCGCTCCATGGCTCTAATTCCGAAGCATAGAGCGCATCTGCGGTAGGGCGGACTTGGAAAACAATCGCATTGAGATTCATCTTTTGGAATTCATCCAACATAGCAACCATATCAGCTTTTTGTTGCTCGTAATTGCCAATCGCTGCTTTGGTTGGGAAGTCGATGTTAGCTACTGTGCTCACCCATGTGGCACGAAAATATGGCTCCGACGCAAACGACAAGCATGCACAAGCCACAAATAGAGATGTTAAAAAGGTCTTTTTCATGTAATTTATAATTTGTTAATTCTTAATTCAAAATTCTTAATTAGAATATTCGCTGCGCAAATATTTTTAGGTAGTCCATCCAATTTTGCCAAGAGTGTCCGCCTGCGGATTCATGGTACTCGTATGGATATTGCTTTTCATCCAGATATTGGCGATAAATCACGTTGTCCTCATATAGGAAGTCCTCCACACCACAAGCAATCCAATAGAGTTGTGGTGGATTGGCAAACTGTTGTGCAAGCAGTACCTCTGTTTGTTGGTATGCAGGTTTATCGGAGAGTGCTAAGTCGCTGATTGCTAAGGTGCGTTCCGCACGATGCTCGCTCATATAGGGCACATATAATGCGGAGAATATACCTACATAATCAAACGATTGATTGAGCAATGCCGCTGTGTGCATGGTATGAAATCCGCCCATAGACAGTCCTGCAATAGCGCGATGTTGTTTATCATTGATGGTGCGGTAGTGCGCTTCTGTCCACGCGATGAGTTGGCTGAAGTTCTCTTCGAAGGTGCTCTCCATCCAGAGACGCGATTCGGGGGCATAGTGCTTGCCTGTTTGCTCTAGATAGCCATTAGGCATAACTACAATCATAGGTTTGCACAATTCGTTGGTAATCAGCGAATCGAGGATGGCTTTGGCGCAACCTTTGGTCAGCCAACCAGCCTCATCATCGCCACTACCATGTAGCAAATAAAGTACAGGATAATCTACCTTTGAGGTAGCATATCCCTCTGGAAGATATACCGCCACACCCGCCTCTCCAATGGCAGAAGGATAAGATGTAACTACAACTTGACTCTCTTGGTTTGTAAGTTTTGCCTTTGGGCAGCAGCCGACGCATACAATCAGCAATAGGAGTAGTAATTTGCTTTTCATGGTTGTATAAAATTCGAAATTCTTAATTCAAAATTCATAATTCAACATTATTCTGCTGCAAAGGTAGTGAATTATTTTGAATTGAGCAAGAAAAATCGCTTTTGGTGGCGATTTTTGTTTGGAGGATTGGCAACTATTTCAGGAAAGCAGTCAACCTTTTTAGGAAGGTAGTCAACTTTTTTAGAGGGCGATATTAATAAAAAGCACTTTTTATATTTCGGAGTTCTTTGGTCGTTCCTTGGTTCGTCCTTGGTTCTTCCTTGGTCTTTTACCCGAGTGGGATAAGGAAGGTACAAAGAGAAGGAATCTTAATAAACAGCATATTTAGGACACCTCCGACCTTTCTCCCAAAAGGTCAAATGAATTTATGAAAATACCCGTATTTAGCAAAATATTCGATTTTATTTGCATATATCCAAACTTTTTCGTAATTTTGCACCCAAATTTGGAATATTGTGCTCCGTTATCCCATATCCAATAGCCCGCAGGGCGTCCGATAGCGAAGCGTCCGAAATATTAATTACTAACTATTAATTATTAACTGAACATGATTTACAGCAAAGAGGTACAGGAAATGTGCCAAGTAGCTAAAGGACCTAACCACGGTCCAGCTCCAATCCCAGAAGAGGGTAAGTGGGTGAAAGCCAAAGAGATCGCTGACATCTCTGGTATGACTCACGGTATCGGTTGGTGCGCTCCACAACAAGGTGCGTGCAAACTCAGTTTGAATGTAAAGAACGGTATCATCGAAGAGGCATTGGTGGAGACCATCGGTTGCTCTGGTATGACTCACTCTGCTGCTATGGCAAGCGAGATCCTCGTAGGTAAGACTATCCTTGAGGCACTCAATACCGACCTCGTATGCGATGCTATCAATACTGCTATGCGCGAGTTGTTCCTCCAAATCGTTTACGGCCGTACACAATCTGCTTTCTCTGAGGGCGGTTTGGCTATCGGTGCTGGTTTGGAAGACTTGGGTAAGGGTCTTGTATCTCAAACAGGTACACTCTTCTCTACCAAGGCAAAAGGTGCTCGTTATCTCCAATTGACCGAGGGTTATATCACCAAACAATACCTCGATGCAGACAACGAGACTTGCGGTTACGAGTTCGTTCACATGGGTAAGTTCATGGACGCTATCAAGAAAGGCGTACCAGCAGACGAGGCCCTGAAGAAAGTTACTGGTACCTACGGTCGTACCACCGCAGAGCAAGGTGCAGTTAAATTTATTGACCCA
>JAZNKZ010000091.1:0-7287 GCA_045578815.1 Paludibacteraceae bacterium | reverse complement strand
AGCCATACGTGCTTCTGCTTCGCGTTTGGATTTTACAATCTTTTGCGATGACTTACTGAGGTTCTCTTCATCTTCCATAAAACGCTTAATCTTACGAATAGCGTCTTGATAACCAGGTATTTGCACTTTCTCAAAGAGGTTCACCTTCTGGGTGGTCTTCTTACGTGCATAGTCAAGGAGCTCCACCTTACGGCGTACAAACTCCTGACGAATACCTACATCGGCAATGGCTTTGAGTTGGTTGAAGCCGTCTGCAAACCATTTAGGACTTGAGAAGATGCTAAACTCTTTGGTTGAGTACACCACCTCTTCCAATACGGGCACGCGCACGCCTGCGATCTTCTTAATGGACATGCGCACGTCGTCCACATGGATAAGCGAGGTGTCAAACTCGCCCCATAGAGCCAACATCTGGTCGTAGTCCTTGATTCGGCGGTCCACCTCCTCATCCAGCGCTTTTATCTCGTCCTTTGCACGCTTCACTTCGAGTCGGAGAGCCGACTCTTTGCTCTGAAGCGTAGGCAGAGTACGTTGGCGCATTTTGAGGTCCTTCTCAAGTGCCTGCAACGATGTTTTATTAAATTGATATTGAATTGCCATAATTAATATTATGCTTTTGGCCAATATTTATCCACCAATGCTTGCTTGATATTTGCCTCTTCTGGTTTGAAGTACTTAGCAAACAAAGTCCAAGCTACATCCAACATCTGTGTGGTGTTGATATTTACATCAATAGCCAAAATTTGGCTGGAGTAGTCCTTTGCAAACTCAAGGCAACGCTCGTCATAATTGGTGAGGTCGAAACCGTTCTCTTGCTTGGTTTTTGCGTTTGCAGCATCAGCATAGAGGCGAACAGCAGCGTTCATCACTTGTGGGTGGTCTTCGCGCGTCTTCTTACCTGCAACCAACTGTTTCAAACGAGACAGTGAACGGAATGGGTCAACGATTACCTTACCGATATCACTATCACGGCGCAAGTACAACTGACCCTCGGTGATATAACCCGTATTATCTGGAATAGCGTGGGTAATGTCACCACCTGAAAGGGTTGTCACAGCGATAATCGTGATAGAACCACCACCAGCTTCCTCTGGGAATTGTACGGCTTTCTCGTAAATCTTTGCAAGGTCAGAATAGAGTGAACCTGGCATAGAGTCCTTTGATGGAATCTGATCCATACGGTTACTTACGATAGCCAATGCATCGGCGTACAAGGTCATATCGGTCAAAAGCACCAACACTTTCTCATGCTTTTGTACCGCGAAGTATTCAGCAACGCATAATGCCATATCTGGAATCAACAAACGCTCTACTGGTGGGTTCTCGGTGGTGTTAACGAAAGACACGATGCGGTCCAATACACCTGCGTTAGAGAACACGTTTTTGAAGTACAAATAGTCATCGTTGGTCAATCCCATACCACCCAAGATAATCTTATCTGCCTCTGCACGCAGAGCCACATTTGCCATCACTTGGTTGTATGGTTGGTCTGGGTCAGCAAAGAATGGAATCTTTTGTCCAGACACCAAAGTGTTGTTCAAGTCGATACCTGCGATACCAGTAGCGATGAGCTCAGATGGTTGTTTACGGCGAACTGGGTTCACACTTGGACCACCAATCTCCACCTCTTGACCCTCGATAGCAGGTCCGCCATCGATTGGATCACCATAGGCGTTGAAGAAGCGACCTGCCAATTGCTCGCTCACCTTCAGTGATGGAGCTTTGCCGAGGAACACTACTTCTGCATTGGTTGGGATACCCTCTGTACCCTCAAACACCTGCAATGTCACATCGTCGCCCATAATCTTAACGACCTGTGCCAACTTACCATTCACGGTAGCGAGCTCGTCGTTACCTACTCCTTCGGCTTTCAGCGAGCAAGTTGCTTTGGTGATAGCCGTGATTTGAGTATAAATCTTTTGAAATGCTTTTGCCATAGTCGTTATGCTTTTATTTGACGCTCAGCGAGCAAGTCGTTGAGTTGTTGTTGATACTTATTAAATTCTTCACTCTTGAACTCGCTATAGTTCATCTGCTTGCAGAGGTTAATCACGCGCTTGAAGTATTCGCTTACGTCAAGGAAGTTGGTGAAGTTGTAGTCATGCTTGCAGATATCCATCACGAGGTTGAGGATATATTGTTGACGCTCCAATGGGCACACAGCATCGATCTTGTCGAATGCATCTTGTTGCAGTACCACGAAGTCGATTACCTCTGATTTCCAGAACTCCTCGTGATAATCTACTGGCACACCGTCGTCACCCAAGATGTTGATTTGCTCTTGAATCTCCTTACCACGTTGCAAGTAGGTCTTCATATCGTTCACTTTGCCGAGCCACTTATCGTCGATGATACCAGCGATATACTCCTCAAACTCAGGATACTCAATATATTTAGAATAAGAGTCAATTGGGTTCACAGCAGGGTAACGCTTGCGGTCAGCACGTGCTTGTTCCAGTGCGTAGAAGCAGCGTGCCACTTTCTTTGTACCTTCAGTCACTGGCTCCTTCAAGTTACCACCAGCAGGTGATACAGTACCCAAGAAGGTTACTGAACCTGTCTTACCGTTATTAAGGTACACATAACCTGCGCGCGCATAGAACGCACCGATGATTGCCGACAAGTCCATTGGGAACGCATCTTGACCTGGCAACTCCTCCAAACGGTTAGACATCTCACGCAATGCTTGTGCCCAACGAGAAGTAGAGTCAGCCATCAACAACACGCGCAAGCCCATCGAACGGTAGTACTCTGCAATTGCCATAGAGGTATATACAGATGCCTCACGCGATGCCACAGGCATGTTAGATGTGTTGGCAATAATGATGGTACGCTCCATCAACTTGCAACCTGTATGTGGGTCTTCCAATTCTGGGAACTCGGTAAAGGTTTCCACCACCTCGTTTGCACGCTCACCGCAAGCAGCGATGATCACGATATCTGCCTCTGCTTGCTTAGAGATCGCGTGTTGGAGCACGGTCTTACCTGTACCGAAAGGACCAGGGATAAATCCTGTACCACCCTCGCAGATTGGGTTAGCGGTGTCGATAGTACGCACACCTGTCTCAAGCAACTTGAATGGACGTGGTTTGCTCTTGTATGCCAATACTGGCTTCTTCACAGGCCACTTTTGTACCATGGTCACATTGTGGTCATTGCCCTCAGCGTCGGTCAAGACAGCGATGGTGTCGTGAATCTTGTACTCGCCAGCAGCCACGATGCTCTTCACGGTGTATGTGCCTTCGAATACGAATGGCACCATGATCTTATGTGGTTGGTAGTTCTCATCTACCTCACCCAACCATGCAGCAGCTTCCACTTTGTCGCCCACTTTGGCAAGTGGCTCGAACTTCCATAGTTTTTCCTCATCGAGTGGGAAGTTGTACTCACCACGTTGAAGGAAAACGCCAGTCAACTTATCGAGGTCGTTTTGCAGACCATCGTAGTTACGGCTCAAAAGACCAGGACCGAGGGTTACCTCCAGCATGTGTCCTGTAAACTCTACGGTATTGCCGACTTTCAGTCCACGGGTGCTCTCAAACACCTGTACATAGACATTGTCGCCAATCACCTTAATGACCTCTGCCATCAATCGGGTCTCGCCGAGCTTGATGTAGCAGATTTCGTTTTGTGATACAGGTCCATCTACCACCACAGTCACTAGGTTGGCGATGATACCTTTTACTTTTCCTGTTGTCATATCTTTATTGTAAATTTATTCCTTTTTTCATGCCTGCTACCAATTCGCGGAACACTTGCTCGCCTTGTTCTACGGTCAATACTGCCCAACGATTCAGCATTTCTGCTTGCAAGTAGTAAGCCAATACATTTTCTATTGAGAAGTTCACGAACAGTGTCTTCTCTTCCAACCATGCAAAGCGGATGGCGTCCATCTGTTTCTCACGCTCCATGAGATTATCAATCTCCACGAGCGCCATCACTTCCGACAGATTATCCATCACGCCTGCCAAGCCAAAATCCTTTTGTGGCAGGTCTTTGCGCAAGATCTCTGCCACAGGGTTATGCCCAACGATTGCCTTACGCACATCAAAACCGTGACGACGACAAATAGTTGCTGCCAACACATTGTTCATGTCTTGGTTGAACGCAAACCACTTGCGAACGAACGCGTTTTTGCTCGCAAGACCCATTTCGTATAGCACCTGCGTGCGCAAGTCGGTTTCAGACAGTACTTCGCGTGCGTCTTCCCACCAGCTTGGCTGATTCAAGATTGTCTCGTCATACTCGGCAATCTTATCCAGCACTTCCTGCGCATCAGATGGCATACGCAATACGGAAAGCAGTTGCAGGTCCTTCTCGGTGAGCGTCTCACCAAAAAGCTCCAGCAGAGCGTCCATTGTCATGGGCGCTTCCCCACCCGCTTTCAAGTCAGGCAAACCAGCCAATAAACATTCGTATCCCATAATTACATTGTTTAGCGTTGTGTAACAATTCTACACCACTCTACACCATTCTACACAATTAAAACAGCAAATCAATCAACTGTGGACGCAAGAACTCTTTGAAGTACTCTACAAACTCCTTCTCGCCGAAGTTCAACTTGTAGCCACCTTTCTCTGGTACGATAGCGAAATCGGTCTTGATACCTTTCACTTCGTTAATCTTCACGCCTTTTTCCAGCAAACCTTTTGCGTTAGCAGCAAAGTATTTCTTCAATGCCTCTGCGTCTTTTGCCTCGATGGTCACGTTGCCGTCTTTCGCCATTTGCTCAGCGAGTTTAGCGATTACGCCTTGCATGAATTTTGCGTCAGCGGTAGCAGCTTTCACGCTGTCAGCAGCCACTTGCTCAGTCAGCAGGTTGGTTACTTCTGTCTTGAGCGCACTTACGCTTTGCTCAGCGAAGAGTTTCAACTCGGCACGAGTGTTCTTGTCCATCTCTGCCAATTTTGCTTCTGCAGCAGCCAATTTCTCTGCTGCCTCTTTCTCGGCTTTAGCCACGATAGCAGCAGCTTCGTCTTGTGCTTTCTTCACGATTGCAGCTGCCTCGGCATTACCTTTCTCCACGCCTTCCGCGTAGATCTTGTTGGTCAATTCTGATAGATTCATTTTGTATATTTTTTATTAATTATTTCTCGTGTTTTTGCCATTCCTCAGGGCATTTTCTACGATACTATTCACAATGCCCCAAAAATCCGTGCAAAATTACTAAAAATTTTCGACATACACAAATAATAATTGAAAATTATTGTTTTATTGCTGCGTTTTCAACTTTTTCAACAATTGCGCAGCAATATAGCACGGTAATTTGACATACTGCTTCTCGCCTCGTTTAGGCTTATCTAATTGTTCCTCAAATAGTGTCTGTCAATGCGCCAATCGTTCGGGAATTTTTGCCAATTTCACATATCAGTTTAGTGCTCGGTGATTAGCAAAGTCCCCGATAAACTTCGTGAGTTTGTGGGGTGCATTTTTCTCGAGCAAAGTTCCGCCTCCTGTTTTGCTTTTGCCAGTGGTCTGGCAAATCCCCCCGCCTTTACACTCTACACCCTACACTTTACACAAAAAAAATCACATAGCCCTTGCGCATATGCGATTTTTTCACTACCTTTGCGGAGTAATTTACTCCATCATATTTACTATGAGAACAACCATCACTTTCCTTCTGGCATTACTCACTACCATGCTATATGCCAAAGACTATCAAGTATATGGTCCACAGGGTGGACTGGCAATGACCGTCACTTTGCCCAAAGACTTTAATCCAGACACCGACACTTGCTCCATGGTCATTCTGATGCACGGCATTTTTGCCAGCGAAGATATTCTGCCAATGCCTACTATCGCCCGGAAACTGGCTAAGGCGGGCATAGCATCCATTCGCTTTGATTTTGGTGGTCATTGGGATAGCGAAGGAGAGATGCAGCAAATGACCATCGAGAAAGAGATTGCCGACGCCATGGCTATTTGGCAATATGCCAAGTCTTTGCCTTATGTCACTCGTATCGGACTTCTCGGACACTCACAAGGTGGTGTAGTAGCAGCTATGACGGCTGGCAGGATTGCCGCCTCTGGCGATAGTATACAACCTTATTCGCTAGCACTTATTGCACCAGGATCGGTAGTCAAAGATGCCTGTTTGCATGGTAAGTTCTTTGGGGCTAAGTTCAACCCACAAGATCCCCCAGCGTACATCAAGTGCTTTGGAATAATGAAGTTAGGCAGAGAATATATCCTCACCACCCAGCAACTGGACATCTATGGTACAGCCAGCCATTACAAGGGAAAAGTTCGCCTGATTCATGGTAGCAAGGACAAGATTGTCCCACTCTCATGTAGCGAAGATTTCAAAGCCACCTATGGCGACGCTGCCGAGCTGATTATCGTAGAAGGCGAGAATCACATGATCGGACTAAAAACCCAACGCGTAGCCGACCTCGTAGTAGAGTTTTTCCAGTAATCCTCATAACTTCATAAACCAAGAAAACTATGGAACACAAATCTTGTCCGCGCTGTGGAGCTGCGTTTATTTGCCAGCACGAGAATCCCGCTAAGTGCCAATGCGCAGGCGTGGAACTCTCTCCTGCTGCTCGTGCTCATCTAGCCGCGCAATACCCCAACCAATGCCTTTGCCGAAAGTGCCTATTGGAGTTTTCTGTCTAAGCGCACACAACTTCGGCAAAGCCGACATCACCCGCCGCAGGCGCGTAACTTCGCTCATAAGCGACATACCTATAAGAAAAATCGCCCAAAAAAGCGATTTTTCTTGCATATATCAAAAATTAATTGTACCTTTGCACCGCATTCAGTCAAGGGAAGCAGGTGAGAATCCTGCACAGTCCCGCTGCTGTGATTCGCAATCCGATGTTCAAAATCTTGAAAGTCACTGACCCTTAACGGGTTGGGAAGGCTGAACAAAAGGAGCGATAAGTCAGAAGACCTGCTGCGTGCCGCCAACGAGGAGTTGGCGAAGTTGAACGCTCTCGGGGAATCGAGCCAACGACAATGACGCAAAGGTTTTCAATAGTATCTATGGTACGCTTATACGCGTATAGGTGGTTGACAGTTTGGTCAAGCACTCGTTTGTTGTATCCGATGGTCAGTGTATTTCTCGGGAGTCAAAATGCCTATCCACACACCCCTGACCGTCACCCTGCCATGTTACTTCGCATTTGGGAAAATCCGAAGTAGATGGTCAGGGAGGTGTGGTTATACACGCAAACCAAACAATCGTTGAACAATGTTGAACTACTGTTGAACAATGTTGAACCATTTTGTATAACCATTTTAATCAACAAACAACATGAAGAAATCATTCTTTCTTGCGGC
>JAZNKZ010000090.1:0-17763 GCA_045578815.1 Paludibacteraceae bacterium | reverse complement strand
CATGCTCTTGTTCTTCTTCATGTCTGTAACATCTATGAAGGAGGTTACTTACAAGGTTCAAATCCAGAATCCTCAAGCCACAGAGTTGACTAAGTTGGAGAAGAAATCATTGGTTCGTTACATCTATGTAGGTACTCCTACTGCTGAGTTCCGCAAGCAATACGGTGCTGAGACACGTATCCAATTGGACGATGCTTTCGCTGACGCTAAGGAGATTGGTGATTATATCATCAACGAGCGTTCTTCTATGAAAGAGTCTGACCAAGGTTTGATGACGGTGTCAATCAAAGCAGACAAGGAGACAAAGATGGGTATTATTGCTGATATTAAGCAAGAGCTTCGCCGTGCCTACGCGCTGAAGATCAGCTACGCTGCTACCCAACGCACATCCTACTAATCTAATAGATAGCTATTAACAAAAATCACCTGCGCGATGCGTAGGTGATTTTTTTATGTCGCTTGCCGAATATAATGCTGAAGATTGTGAGAAGATTAGGTTCGATTCAACACGGAAAGTTGTATAATAAGTAAATGTTACTTTAACTTCCACTCTCGCCATGAAGCACCCAATGATGCAGATGGTGTTACGCATGGCGTTTGGAGTTTACCATTTACGGCTGACTTTTTACGAACGTTATCAATGATATATTCGCCCAATTCTTGCAGGGTGACATTACCTTCTGTATCCTGCAATTTCTTAAGCAAGTAATATGTAAACATACCATGTTTCTCCTCGTAATCCGGATATGCTGTTTCGTCGCTTTGGGCAGCAGAGAAGACCACCATATTGCCTTGTGGCATTCCGCTCTTTGCCTTGATTGCTACACCTTTAGCTTCTACTAACATCTCTTTCCCATCTTTACGTGTAGTTCCCGAAAAACATGCATCCATAAATACAGTTACATTCTTAGAAGGTATATTTCCTAATGCGGCATAAAGATTGTCCAACTTATATCCCATAGTAACATCCGTACCTATGCCATCTACAGGTAATAAGTATGCAGTACGGTTACTCTCATCAGGAATTCCATGTCCAGAGTAGTAGAATATTATCTGTGCATTTTCATATACATCGCATATTGTCTGCAACCATCCAACTTGCTGCTTGATCTGATTGCCTGTCGCATTTGGCACATATTTGATTTGTTTCTCAGGTATGCCCAATGTCTTTAGACAATACTCACGAAAGATATTGCCATCATTGAGAGCAAAAGGCACATCTGCTACATTTCTATAATCCTCATTAGCAATTATCACCGCAAAAGTATTGCTGTTCTTTTGATTGGTTACAGGTATATTTTCATCCACTTCAGATATCAAAGAGACTTCGCCAATCTCAACATCATGATCATTGCGATCAGGATCTAGAGTAAAGTTGCTTCCGAGATATTGACCAAATTGTAGAGGGATTTCTGCACTCTTTGCATATCTTCCTTGCTTCTCCGAAAGGGCAATCTGTATATCCATCATCTCCGCTGCCTCTTGATTGGCAATAAGCTCGTATTCTAACAGACGACTTTCGCCAGCTTTGAGTGAAGCAATTGTCACATACTCACTTTCTCCGCCAATGCGGTTTACATTGTCTGGGATAACAATGCCTACTTTTACATTTTGCGCCTCTCCTTGATCAGTATTCTGCACAATCACTTGCAAATTAAATGGTTTTCGGCGCTCTAATGTACCCGAAGCAGCACCTACAACTTTATAACTTACTACATTAACAAATGGTGTTTTTAGTTTGTGCGTACCAATTGTAGATGTGATATGCTCAGTGCTAAATCCGTTTGGTTCATCCACATAGATATCCAACGTTATTTCACCAGTTTGTGTATCTGTATTAGCATCAATAGGTATTTCTATAGTATGCTTCTCGCCTCTTAGTAGTTTAGGTAAAGGAACATCTTGTATATGAATACCTTGTGTTGTACCCGTCGTATTTACACGTGCTACACAACCGTAACCGTCTCCGCGCCCTGAGTTGATAATCGTGAAACGAATTGAGCAATGCTCATTAGCATCTATCACATTGTTGTTATCTGCATCAATAAACTTTACCGACCCTGGTACTACATTCAACATAGGAGGCAATACTTCCGTCTCTATGTGAAAATCCATAGGTTGACTAATGTTTGATTGAGCCAATAGTATTGTAGTACTCCATAAACTACATAATGTTAAAATTAATTTATTCATCGAAATCTTAATTTTATCGTTGTTTTGGTGATATTATAGAATTAAAAGGATTAGCTACCTCACCTCTTTTTATTTCATTTATATAATGAATAATAGCCCACAATAATATAATTGACAATAAGACAACCATTGTAATGTCTCCGTGTACTATATATTTCCACGAAGATTGCATAACTATTGAAATCATTAGTGGATACTAATCTATTAATAATCTTTTACTAATCGAACACTATAACCATAATCGCGGTACCTGTCCCTTATATCATTTATCCCACCTGCTCCGAAACTAAATTCATCTGCAGTAAGGGAACTATCCCCACCGGATGCTGACCAATAGCTACCTCCTGTATGTACAAACGTGATGCTATTATCTGATGATGAATAACGATACCCAGCCGCAGGCAAGAATACCGCTCCAGTTTGTTCTAGTTTTTGCCACTGTGAAATAGAAAAACATTGGTAATCATAAGAATAGGAAGCACCTGATTTAAAGGTTATTCCTGATGGGCATTGCCAATTGTCTGGTAATAAAATCAAACCATTTATACCATTTACTTGCGCTATTCCATATAAGGACCTGGCATTAGGACGATCATCAAGTAAGTATTGCCATTCTGTAGATGTCAGCGTTCGCCATTTCATTGAAGAATCGTAGCCAATTGTATTCTCTCCCCAATCATGAAATGTTAAGTATGGATTATATAAATGTTCTAGTGTTGATACGATTAGTGATGAACACTCCGTTGGATATTTGCCAGTTCCCCAACCAAATAAATCTATCCAATCATTATAAGTAGAACTTATATTGACATTCGCCTCGCCTATATAATCCCAGGGGTTTTCAGCGAAACGCCATTGATCATATGATGGATGATATTGTAGATTTCCTTGCGAAAAAACGACTCGTGTTGTGCTACTTGTTGAAAATAAAGTTGCATTACAATCAATAATACTATAAGTAGCCTTATTTGTGCCACTTTGTGCTATTTTTACGCAAGTATTTTCGCGCAAAGATACAATATCTACGGTTTGGTTATGATTTCCATTCCAATCCGTACCATTGCGAAATATTATGTTTAATTCGGTACAATATTCTGTTACCACATACCATCCATTTTCTATAGTTGGATATACAACCCGACCATCATTGTTATTTGACCATACCCAAGCTGTTATTGTTTCTGTCCAATGAGGTGGCATAATTGCCTTGACCGTAACATACCCAGCATTAGACGTTTTGAATTGCACACTTTCTCCATAGGAAATACCGATGGCATTTTTAGCATATGCTCGGGCATAATATGTAGTACCTGCCATTAATCCTGTTAAATAGCAAGTGAAACTACCCAATCCATTAGTATGAGATTTAACGACTGTTTGATTAATTGTTGGATTAGGTGTAGTACTACTATATACAACACCACGTTCTGTGATGCTTGCACCTCCATCACTACTGACAGTTCCGCCTATTGTAGCAGAATTAAATGTTATGTTAGATACTGCGGTTGTTGTTACTGTTGGTTTATAATATGCTTTCGTTGCAAATGTTTTTTGTTCTCCATAAGCCACTCCTTTTTTGTTTCTTGCATATGCACGCACATAATAGTTCGTGCCATCTAATAGACCCGTAAGCTCGCAAGTGAATGTTCCAGTCCCTGTGCCACTTATAATTTTATTATTGGAAATTGTTGGATTTTGTGAGGTACCATATACAACACCGCGTTCTGTAACACTTACACCACCATCATTAGTTACATTTCCACCAATGCTAGCAGAATGATACAATATATTTGTTGCATCATTGGTTGTGACAGTAGGTAAACTATATGCCTTTGTCTTGAATGAAACTTGTTCTCCATATGCAGTACCTTTCTTGTTGATTGCATATGCACGCACATAATAAGTTGTTTCATCCGAAAGATTCATAAGATTACAAGTAAACGAGCCTGTTCCCTTACTACTTTGTACTTTGTTATTGGAGGTTGTAGGATATTCCGTTGTACTATACACTACACCACGTTCTTGTATTTCAGCGCCACCATCATTAGTTATATTTCCGCCAGCTACAGCAGATGTTTCTGTAATTTGAGTTATTGTAGATGTGGTAATTATTGGCAAACTAGTGGCGTTGGTAGTAAATGATTTTTCTTCGCCATATACTATACCAATTTTATTTTGTGCATAAGCTCGTACATAGTACTTTGTTTCATCTTTCAAATTAGATACTTGATGCTTAAATATATTGCTTGTGTAAGAAACTTCTTTGTGATTGTTAGATAAAGTGGGTTGTGAGCTTTCGGACCAGCAGAAGCCAACCGTTGTGCTCTTATCATTACCATTAAATTTTAACTCACCTGATAATAATGCAGATGTCAAGTTGATTTCTGTAACATCTCGTGTTTCTACTTTTGGGTTGTCATAGGTTAGGAATTTATGTTCTTTACTATACGCAATACCAACCTTATTGGTAGCATATGCGCGAACATAGTACATCGTGTTGGGTTGTAAATCAGATATTTTTAATGTAGCAAATGTATCTTTGGTTGATAGTGTATTGCTCTCTATTGTTGGGACAGATTCTTTGTTCCAACATATGCCCATTTCGGAGAGAGGTGCGCCTCCATCAAATTCCAGATGAAATTGTATGTTAGCATATGTATTCCATATGGTGGTAATTGTGTCAAAGATTATGCTTGGTACAGATGGTTTTAGTGTTTGAATTTGATATACATCATCACCGATTATTGATGAAAAGCGATTAGACGCAGCATAGCGAATATAATATATTGTATTATCTTGAAGGTCTGTTAATTGTGTATGGTACATTCTTTCATCTTCATACATTTCTATAGCATCATATTCTTCAAAATCTTGCCTCGTTGAGTAATGAAGATATACATTACCTAATGTTGCTTCGCTGCTAATATGACATGTTATAATAGCAGAAGTATATGACATTTTGTAATCTTCGTTTGTTACTGACAATGTAGTTAGCATCGCCTCATTATCCCTTTCGCAGGAAATTAAAAAGGCTACAACACCCAACAGTGCGATACCTATTATCGAATATATCTTTTTCATAATCATCATTCATTAAAACATAAAGCCAATACCCATTTCTACTTCCAAATAATCAAACGCTATCGTATTTAGACCTACGTTAAGTGTTACACCATATAAACTGCCAAAGACTCCAACGTTTCCACTAAAACCTGAGTATGACGTGGGTGCATATTGAATCCATTGTCCATCTGCTGTTTCCCAATACAATTCGCGCTTGCCATATCCTCCTCCTATATAGACACCGAATGTATTGAACTTGTTTTTTATACTCCATTCTAAAAAGTCTATCATAAAGCCCGCATTAATTGCATAATGCGTAGTGGAGATATTACCCGAGTAAAATGGTCTTTCACCATCTACATATCCTAATTTATTGCATGTAAATTGTGATGGGATATTAAAATTAAAGTTAGATCGACCATTCACAAACCAACCTATGCCTTTGTACATCTGTCCTATCATTGCGCCATAACTCAGTTGCGGTGCTACGGAATAGCCAAATTGTCCGACGACAACGGTTTTGATTTTCGCATTTTGCGTATAATACTCATATGCACTTTTTGCTTCCACTTTGAAGCGAACATTTTTTGCTATGAATGTCTCATTTTCTTCTAGCGGTTTCCAAACAATCTTTCTATTTTTTCCTGCAAGTACACCTTTGCCCACATTGCCACTCACGGCTGTGAGTTCAGTATATTGGGTGGAAGTGCCCGACGCCATCAGCAAACGAACGACTGATTTTTTGCTCAAATCATACGTAATGACAATCGCTTTTCCCTCTTGTCGTACACGGATATTAGAGGCATTCTCTGCCACTAAAGATGTAGCAGAAATGAAAAGAAATAATAGGATAATGTATTTACGCATAGTGTATGTTTATTTTCGAATAGTCACGACCTCTCGACGAACTACCATATTTTCATCGCGGGTTTGATTGCGAGTGAGCCATTTCATTAGGTCTTCATAACTCAATTGGCGGGGTAATTGCTCATCGCGCCAGTTCTTACCTGCTTGTTGATCAATAGCTTTGGTGAACGTGTTCGGGGAGAAAACCACATACAAAGCGTTTTGTTCGCTGCTCTGCATGCAATTTAGGGTATACTCATCGGCATTAGGATCGGTAGATGTGGAGAAGAAAAGATATTCTTGATTGGCATCTGTTGCTTGATACCCTATCGTACTTGATTGATAAGGAAGCAAGCAATACGCATTTTGTTCTGCATCAACAAGATACACACACAATGCGCCACTTATAGGCGAAGTAAAACGCAAGAATATGTCATCGCCATCATAGTATTGATCACGGTTTTGCTTGTCATGAGCGTTATTGATAAACGCATACTGTATAGCGGGCTTATCTGTAGAATGATTACGCGCACGACCTGCGATATATACCTTCACATGCCAGAAACCCTTTTCAAAAGTCTTTTCCAAAACCTTTTGCGAAGTTGTCTCTATCCACTCGCCACGCACTGATGTTTCGCGCAATGAGAATACATCCGATGTAGAAGAAACTTGCTGTCCCTCTTGGCGATTGCGTTGCATAGTGCTTGTGATACCCACTACATCCAATCCGAAGTGCTCCTCCAAAGCTTTTTGCTGTGCCATTTGGATGGCTGCTTGCTCTGCCTGTTCGGGCGTTTCGTTAGGGTTGTCAGAAATATATTCGTAGGTAATACTGATATGCTTAATATCGCCAGCAAACGACACTAAGCATATCAACAGTGCAAATATTGTTAGTAAAAAACGTTTCATCAGAGCCCCAAAATAAGATTTAATTGATTATTTTGTTGGTATTCTTCTTGACATTGACGTTCCTTCATAATTTCTACTGATGTTTGTGCAAAGCAGGTATTGTATAGTCCTAATAATAGCATCGCTATGAATAATACTTTTTTCATACGTTTAATTTGTTTAATGGTTTGATTGTAAGTTAAATTGTTGTCTATCACATAGGCATATAAAAAAAGCGTGGAGTCCGACTGTTGTCGTTCCACGTTTTCGAGGCCTTCGCATTGCCTGCATCTTTGAACCGACAACGCTGAAGCCCACGCCGAATATAAATATTCTCTGTGCTACATATTTAAGGTACACGCAGCGTATACGCATATACGCAAAGGACGTACCATAACAGGCACAAGAGGGATAATCTATATCCCGTAGGACATCTATCGTTGCTAAGTCCTGAAGATGCTTTAGAAAGTTGCGAAGTTTCGAAAACGTCAGAACAGAGCGCTAATAAACGCCTTTTTAATATGTCTGCTACCCCCGCCGATGACGTGCAGACATCCCCGGCGTGGAATTGCGGGTGCAAAGATACACTTTTTTTTTGAGATGTGCAAATAAATTTGCTAATGGCAGCGATTTTCTAGTGTAGGGTGTAGAGTGTAAAGGCGGGGATTTACGCACGAAGTGCACAATAAGAAGTCAACCTTTTTAGGAATGAAGTCAACTCTTTCAGATGGCAATCTTAACAAAAAGCATTTTTTTAGTTTGGGTGTTCTTTGGTTCTTCCTTGGTTCGTCCTTGGTTCGTCCTTGGTCTTTTACACGGGAGAAATAGGGAAGGTACAAAGGGAGGAAATCTTAATAAAAGTACTTTTTTGAACGATAAACTATGAGTGATAAACTATAAACGACTCGCCACTTGCGCATAAAACACAAGTGGCGAGTTTGCTTAGAGGACATGCTTTGGACGCTAGTGTTTACAGCGTTTCGAGGATTCGTTGGAGCCATTGCCAGCATTTGCCGGTAGAACTGATGCTCAAGCGCTCTTGTGGCGAGTGGACACCAAACATTTGAGGACCAATAGACACCATATCCAAATATGGATACTTCTCCAAGAACAAACCGCATTCCAAGCCCGCATGGATAGCCAATACCTTTGGCTCAGCAGCAAATAGGTCTTGATATGCTTTCTTCGTCACTTCCAACAATGGCGATTGTGGGTTAGGCGCCCAACCTGGATAACCATCGCCATGAGTCACCTCGTCGCAAGCCAATGCCAAAGCACACTCTACCATCTGCTTGATATCGTGTTTCTTGCTCTCAATAGAAGAGCGTTGGCTGGTGTTCACCTCGATATATGCGCCCTTCTCATCCTCGCGCATCTTCACGCTGGCGAGGTTGGTGCTGGTCTCTACCAAGCCAGGCATGGTCTTCGACATAGCCATCATACCGTGAGGGCAAGCGTAGAGGGCTTGCAAGAGGCGTTTGGCCTCTGCTTCGGGGATAAACAGCTTAGGCATATCGGTGGTCTCGAGGGACATGAAGAAATCCTTCTCTACATCGCCAATCTCCGCTTCAATAGTAGCGATATAATGATTGAGCATCACACGGATATCCTCTTTGTAAGCCATAGGAATAGCGATGACTGCCTCCGCCTCGCGAGCAATCGCATTGCGAAGGTTACCGCCGTTGATAGTAGCGAGTTGCATATCAGTAGCTTGCATCACTTGGTAGAGGAAGCGCACGAGAATCTTGTTGGCATTGCCACGACCTTTGTTGATGTCATCGCCCGAGTGACCGCCCATGAGTCCACCGACTTTGAGGTGGATGGCGAGGTGGCTATTAGGCGATAAGGCGATAGGCGAGTAGTGCATTTTGGCGAGGGTGTCGATACCACCTGCGCAGCCGATGAAGACTTGTCCGTCGTCCTCAGAGTCGAGGTTGATGAGTTGTTTGCCATTGAGGCAACCGTCTTGCAGACGGAAAGCGCCCGTGAGACCTGTCTCCTCGTCCACAGTGAAGAGGCACTCCAGTGCAGGGTGCTTCAATGTGTCAGAGGTGATAGCCGCCAACATGAGCGCCATACCGATGCCGTTGTCAGCGCCAAGGGTAGTGCCCTGCGCTTTGATAAAATCGCCATCGATATAGGTGTGGATAGGGTCATTGTCGAAATCGTGTACGGTGTCGTTGTTCTTCTCGCATACCATATCCATATGCGCTTGGAGGATAACGCCCGGTTTATCTTCGTAGCCAGGAGTAGCAGGTTTGCGCATGATAATATTACCTGCTTCGTCCACAGTATGTTCGAGGTTATGCTTTACGGCAAACGCCTTAAGCCATTCGATAATCTTGCCTTCGCGCTTCGATGGGCGAGGCACTTGGGTAATCTCATGGAAGATTGAGAAAACCTCCTTGGGTTGTAATTCTTGTAACATTTTTAGTTATGAACTATGAGTGATAAGTGATAAGAATTATTCATGAGCGACATGCTCGTGGATGGTTTGCAAGTACTCCGTTGGGTAAGGCACGCGGTTAGGCCCTTCTGGCAGGCCGTATGGGTTGCGGAGGAACTCGCCATCTTTCTCCTTGCGTTGTTGGCCATCAAGGTACTTGACAAACAAGTATATACCCAACTCTTTCCATGCATCGGTGGACTCTTGCGCTTGCGTACAGGAATATTTGGTTAGCCATGCTGCTTTGTCCGCAGGGTTCAGTTCAGCCACTGCCTTATCTATCACTTCTACTTGCGCATTGAACTTGTCTTCCCATGCCGATTGCACTTTCTGGATGTCAGGGAGCATCGCTGAATATTTACTATATGCCCAGTTGGCTACGATATTGTAGGTCCACCATGCTGATGTAGGCGAATAGGTGTACATGTCGCCATTGCTCTCAGCAAAACACTCTGGCACCTCTGTGATGGTGCTATACATAGGCACGTAGAGCGAAGTAGCAGCATCGTCCACACCAAACCAGAAAATACCACCTGCGTTAGCTCCTTTGTAGCCACGCATCTGTGCTACGAATGACCATGCTGTTTGTTGGGTAGCGATAGGGCGCTCAAACCAATATTGCACCGAATCCAACTTAAAGCCCAGTGAGCCATAACGCAACTTGCTATTCCATGGACCTGCGTCAGGACCTTGGGTAATATCCAATGGCGTACCCTCGTATTGATCACGCATGCAGTTCTTCAACTCTTGTGCACTTACCTTGTGATTAGGTTTGATATACAATGGCATACGCTCGCCTGCGTACTTACCGCCTGTCTCAACGAAAGTCTTGCCCGACGCAAAGTCAAAATACTTATCCATATCGTTAGAGAACTTGCGGAAGAACGACCACACGCGTGCTTCGCATACGTACAAACCAGAGAAGTCGTATGGTGCATATGCCTCTTGGAAATTGAAATCCTCATCTTTTTCACCAGTATAGTAACCTTGTTTGCGAGCAAAAGATACCACGTCCATGCTCCACATCCAGTTCTCTTTGTCCTTGAAATTGATGGTGGTGAAGCGTGCTTGGTTGGCATGCGCAGCGATACAGTCATCAGGTACACGGGTGGCAACCCATACGGCACCTTTCTCCACTTTGCCTTTGCCAATGAGTTCCATCAGCCATACCTCGTTAGGGTCGGCGATAGAGAAGGTCTCACCGCTGCTGGCATAGCCATATTCAGTCACGAGGTCGGTCATACACTTGATGGCTTCGCGCGCGGTCTTGCAACGCTCCAATGCAATGTAAATCAGTGAACCATAGTCGATTCCTTCGCCACATTCCAGTTCTTGACGTCCGCCCCAAGTGGTCTCGCCAATGGCGAGTTGGTGCTCGTTCATATTGCCCACCACATTGTAGGTGTGTGCTACTTGTGGAATAGTGCAAAGCGGTTTGCCAGTATCCCAATCTTTCACTTCGCGCACAGCACCTTCTGCATGGTCAGCTGCGGGAACAAAGTGCAGAAAACCATAGAGGGCATAACTATCGGCAGCATACGAAATCATCGTACTGCCATCCACAGAGGCATCTTTGCCTACTAAGAAATTGGTGCAGGCCATACCTGCCACCCATGCACTACAAAGTGCGAGTATCAAATAAAATCGTTTCATATTCTTATTTTGCAACATTCATTCGTCCATCCACTTTTGCTTGTACTACCTTCACTTGCTTAATATATTCTATGTACAAGTCGCGGATTTTCTCTTCGGAGTTCCAACATTTGATGTAGTTTTTCAGTGGCAGCATACCATCGTTGCCTTGACTGAGATAATCGCTCGTGGCAACAGTGTATGTCTTATCCATTTCGAGAGGTTTGCCATTGATGGTGACTAGGGCTTCTTGTTGCATTACTCTGTCGCCAATGGCTTTGATTCGCATACCTGCTATGCCTTGTCCGTTTTCATAGGCGAACATCTCGCAGAGTTGTTGCAGGTCGCTACCTTTTAGGGTGAGTACCACCAACATATTGTCGAAAGGCATGAGTTCGAATACGTGTCGGAAAGTGATATCTCCTGCTGGCCATTCGCATCGCATACCACCAATATTTACCACGGCTACATCTACGGGATCTGGGCATTTCTGTCTAGCCATAGCTAGTAGCGCATCGCTAGCCCAGTTGAGCATAGTGCATTCAGGTTGGTGCACTTCGAGTGCCACAGGGGCATGGCCAATAGGAACTTCTAACTTGGCTTCCAGATCTGCCTTAATAGGAGATAAGGCAGAGAGATAAGCTGTATCTTGAATAAGATCCAGGGTACTATCAATCATAACTGTTGTACTCGTTTTCTCAACGACTTTCATAGGGCGATGACAACTTGCCATCAGGACAAGTAGCACGCAAATATATGTTACTTTTTTCATCATAAATATGTTTTCGATGCAAAGATAGTGATTTTTTTTGAAATATACAACAATTAGCCTATAATACACAAAAAATCGCACCCATAGGGATGCGATTTTTCCAATTTGAACTTCGCTATGATTACTCAGCAGTCTCAGCAGCAGGAGCCTCTACTGGAGCTTCTACAGGAGCCTCAGCCTTAGGAGCAGCCTTTTTACCAGCACGACGTGTGGTCTTCTTAGCCGCAGCCTTAGGAGTTTTAAGCATGTTCTCGTTGTAATCAACGAGCTCGATGATACACATCTCAGCAGCATCACCCAGACGGAAACCGGTGCGAAGGATACGTGTGTAACCACCTGGACGGTTAGCAATCTTCTCTGCTACATTTTGGAAGAGCTCAGTAACTACCTCTTTTTGTTTGAGTTTAGCGAAGACGAGACGACGGTTAGCCGTAGAGTCTTCTTTAGCATGGGTAAGGAGTGGCTCTACATACATACGGAGCGCTTTTGCCTTAGCCAATGTGGTCTTAATACGCTTGTGCATGATGAGCGAGCAAGCCATATTTGAAAGCATTGCATGACGGTGCGCAGCTTTACGACCAAGATGATTAAATTTCTTATTGTGTCTCATTTTTGTTTTACTTTTTTAATTAATCATTAAGTTTGTATCTGCTAATATCCATACCGAATGCTAAGCCGTTTTTCTCGAGCAGTTCGTCGAGTTCGGTAAGAGATTTCTTACCAAAGTTACGGAACTTAAGCAAATCAGAACGATGATATTTCACAAGTTCGCCAAGTGTATCAACCTCAGCAGCTTTCAAGCAGTTGAGTGCACGAACAGAGAGATCCATATCCACGAGTCGTTGGTTGAGCAACTGACGCATTTTGAGATGCTCCTCATTGATGGTATTGTTAACTGGCTTGCTGTGATCCTCAATCTCAATGCGTTCTTCAGAGAAGAGCATGAAATGGTAGATCAACAACTTTGCAGCTTCTGTAAGTGCATTTTGTGGAGTGATCGAACCGTCAGTAGAGATCTCAAGTGTGAGTTTCTCATAGTCGGTACGTTGCTCTACACGATAAGGGTCAATACTATATTTGACATTGCGAATAGGAGTATAGATGCTATCGATAGCAAGTACACCTATTGCATCATTAGGTTGACGATTTTCGTCAGCAGACACGTAACCGCGGCCTTTATTGATATTAATTTCAATCTCAAAATCAGCAGACTCGTCCATTTCCGCGAGCAACAACTCTGGGTTGAGCACATCGAATGATTGAAGGTAGCTATTGAGTTCTCCTGCAAGAAGGACGTTGTTCCCCTTTACATGCATACGGATGGTTTCCTCAGTAGCGTCAACACCATCCTTGCGGATGAAACGTACTTGTTTGAGATTGAGAATAAGGTTGGTTACGTCGGTAATAACACCAGGGATAGTAGCAAATTCATGATCAATACCATTGATCTTAATAGAGCAGATAGCAAAGCCTTCGAGTGAACCGATAAGGACACGACGAATCGCATTACCAACTGTGATACCATAACCCGGTTCAAGCGGACGGAACTCAAAAACTCCGTGATCTTTGCTTGAATCCAACATGATCAACTTTTCAGGTTTAATAAAATCTAATATTGCCATGAATTTAATTATTATTTAGAGTACAACTCGACGATTAATTGCTCCTTGATGTTCTCAGGGATATCCTCACGTTGTGGGATATTGAGGTATTTACCTGCTTTCTCAGCTTCGTTCCACTCGAGCCAGCTATATTTGCTATGGTTGAAACCATCCAAAGAAGCAGCGATTACCTCAAGCGATTTTGCTTTCTCACGAACAGCTACGACTTGACCTGGTTTTACTTCGTATGAAGGGATGTTTACCACTTTGCCATCTACAGTGATGTGGCGGTGGCTAACCAATTGACGAGCAGCAGCACGTGTAGGCGCAATACCAAGGCGGTAAACGATGTTATCCAAACGAGACTCCAAGAGTTGGAGAAGGATTTCACCAGTAATACCTTTGATACGTGAAGCCTTAGCAAAAAGGAGACGGAATTGACGCTCAAGTACACCATAGGTGTATTTAGCTTTTTGCTTTTCAGCGAGCTGAGTACCGTACTCAGACATTTTTTTGCGACGGTTTACACCATGTTGTCCTGGAGCGTAGTTACGTTTGTCAAGCACTTTGTCTGGGCCGAAGATAGCCTCTCCGAAACGACGTGCGATACGTGATTTTGGTCCAATATATCTTGCCATTTTCTTACGTTTTTAATAGTTAAACAATTATACACGACGACGTTTAGGAGGACGGCAACCATTGTGAGGCATAGGAGTAACGTCAACGATTTCGGTTACTGCGATACCAGCGTTAGCACACGCACGGATAGCGCTCTCACGGCCTTGTCCAGGACCTTTAACATACGCTTTTACTTTGCGCAAACCGAGATCGAAAGCGACCTTTGCGCAATCCTCAGCAGCAGTTTGAGCTGCATATGGAGTATTCTTTTTAGAGCCACGGAAGCCCATTTTACCAGCAGATGACCAAGAGATAACTTGACCTTCGCCGTTAGCGATTGTAACAATCACATTGTTGAAAGAAGACATTACGTGAAGTTGACCAACACCGTCAATCTTTACAACGCGCTTCTTAGCTGCAACAGTTTTCTTTGCCATAATTGATAGATATTACAGGGTTGATTACTTAGTCGCTTTCTTCTTGTTAGCAACAGTTTTCTTTTTACCTTTACGCGTACGAGCGTTGTTTTTGGTAGATTGGCCACGCAATGGAAGACCAATACGGTGACGCACACCACGGTAGCAACCGATATCCATCAATCGCTTGATGTTGAGTTGTGTTTCAGAACGGAGATCACCTTCTACTTTGTACTTAGCACCGATAATCTCACGAATTTTAGCTGCTTGGTCATCCGTCCAATCTTGTACCTTGATGCTTGGGTCAACGCCTGCCTCTGCCAAGATCTTCTTTGCGCTTGAACGACCTATTCCGTAGATATAAGTCAAACCGACTTCGCCACACTTATTTTGTGGTAAATCTACACCGACAATTCTTATAGCCATAATTAATTACTTAAGGATATTGTTTTTAATGTTTACCTCGATGAAATGCTTATCCTTGACGCATTTTCATTTTGGGTTCTTTTTTGTTAATTACATACAAGCGACCTTTGCGGCGTACGATTTTGCAATCCGCATTGCGCTTCTTTACAGATGCTCTAACTTTCATTTTAATAGAGTTTTAGAGTTTTGTTATTTATAACGGAACGAAATACGTCCTTTTGTGAGGTCATATGGACTCATCTCCACTTTCACACGGTCACCAGGAAGGATCTTGATGTAATGCTGACGCATCTTACCTGAGATGTGAGCGATGATGACATGACCACTTTCTAATTGTACACGGAACATCGCGTTGGACAATGCCTCGGTTACGGTTCCATCTACTTCAATTGCATCTTGTTTAGCCATAATACTTTGGTTTATATTAAATAAAACGATCTCCTAATACTTGTTGAATATAGTCGAATGTGGACAATATGTCTGCCTTGCCATTGCGCACGCATACGCTGTGTTCATAATGAGCTGCGGGTTTGCGGTCGGCAGTACGTGCAGTCCATCCATCATTTTCGATGATGACATTGCGTCGTCCTAGACAAATCATTGGTTCAATGGCGAGTGTCATACCCGATTTGAGTACAATACCATTGCCACGGCGACCATAATTACATACCTCAGGCTCTTCGTGCATGTCACGTCCGATACCATGTCCTACAAACTCACGAACAACAGAGTAACCAGCTTTCTCGCAATGATTTTGTATGGTAGCACCAACATCGCCTAAACGGCGACCAGTAATGGCCTGCTCAATACCGAGGTACAACGCCTCTTTAGTTGTACGCATGAGTTGTAACACCTCTGGAGATACTTCTCCAACGGGGAAAGTATATGCTGAATCAGCGCAAAAGCCATTAAGTTTTACCACTGTATCCACCGACACGATGTCGCCGTCCTTGAGTATCACCTTATCGGAAGGTATCCCATGCACAACTTGCTCATTGACTGATGTACATAATGTAGCAGGGTAGCCTTCATATCCGAGACAGGATGGAACACCTCCATGATCGCAAATGAATTCATATGCCACTTTGTCCAACTGAGCGGTAGTAACACCTGGTCGGATGACTTTGGCTATTTCAGCCAAAGTCCTTCCGAGCAGGTCATTGCTTTGACGCATCAACTCGACTTCTTCGTCAGTCTTTAGGTATATCATTTTTCTTAATAAGCCATTGCACCTGAGCGCCCCTTGATACGCATACCAGACTCATAGAATCCGTCGTAGTGGCGTTCAATCAGTTTGCTCTCGATTTGTTGTAGCGTATCCAAGATTACACCTACCATGATAAGCAATGATGTACCACCGAAGAATTGCGCAAATCCCATGCTAACACCAGCAAGGCGAGCAAAAGCAGGCAAGATCGCGATGATAGCCAAGAGGCAAGAGCCCGGCAATGTCAAGCGTGTCATGATAGAGTCGATATACTCAGCAGTCTTCTTACCTGGTTTAACGCCAGGAATGAAGCCGTTGTTGAGCTTGAGGTTTTCAGCCATTTGTACAGGATTGATAATAATCGCAGTGTAGAAATAGGTGAAAACGATGATCAAGATTGCAAATACAGCATTGTACCAGAATCCGTCATTATCCATAAAAGCACGAGTGAAAGCGTTAGCGCTCTCAGAAGTGGAGAATCCAGCAAGTGCAATAGGAATAAACATAATAGCTTGTGCAAAAATGATAGGCATCACATTTGCAGCATTTACCTTAAGCGGAATATACTGGCGCACGCCACCGTATTGCTTGTTACCCACCATGCGTTTAGCATATTGTACAGGTATACGACGTGTACCCTGTACCAAGAGGATAGCGAAAGCGAATACGAACAATAGGATAATGATCTCAAGGATAAATACCATCAATCCACCACCTGCATCGTTCAAGCGTGATGAGAACTCTTGGATGATAGCAGCAGGGAAACGAGCGATGATACCGATAAGAATGATAAAGGAAATACCATTACCAATACCACGATCTGTAATACGCTCGCCCAACCACATCACGAACATAGAGCCCGCGCATAGGAGGATAGTAGATGAGATGGTGAACCAGTTGAAACCTACAGAGATAGTTTGACCAGCTTGTGCCATTTGCACAGAGAGGTTAACCAAATAGCTAGGACCTTGGAAAAGGAGAATAGCTACTGTGAGGTAACGAGTGATTTGGTTCATCTTTTGGCGACCTGACTCACCTTCTTTCTGCATCTTTTGGAAGTAAGGTACTGCGATAGTGAGCAGTTGGATTACGATAGATGCAGAGATATAAGGCATGATACCCAATGCAAAAATGGAAGCATTGGAGAATGCGCCACCTGAGAACATATCCAAAAGTGCCATCAAACCACCTTCAGTCTGCGCTTGCAGAGCAGAGAGGGCTTCTGGATTGATACCTGGAAGTACAATGAATGAACCGAAACGATAGATGAGTACAAAAAGGATTGTAGTCAGCAATCGGTTACGGAGATCTTCGATCTTCCAGATATTTTGGATTGTTTGAATAAACTTACGCATACTAATTAGATTTTGTTGATAGTACCACCAGCGGCTGTGATAGCAGCTTCAGCAGATTTACTGAAAGCATTAGCTTCTACTGTCAATTTTGCAGTGAGGGTACCGTTACCAAGAATCTTCACCAATTGTGTTTTGTTGATGAAGCCAGCCTCGTGGAGTTCGATCAAGCCGATTTTCTCGAGGTTTTTAGCTTCAGCAAGTGCTTGAAGAGTAGAAAGGTTGATAGCTTTGTACTCTACACGATTGATGTTTTGGAAACCAAACTTAGGCAAGCGGCGTTGCATAGGCATCTGACCACCC
>JAZNKZ010000089.1:0-2116 GCA_045578815.1 Paludibacteraceae bacterium | reverse complement strand
GTAGGAGTACCTACATAGATGTAACGAACCAATGATTTCTTCTCCAACTTAGTCAACTCTGTGGCTTGAGGATTCTGGATTTGAACCTTGTAAGTAACCTCCTTCATAGATGTTACAGACATGAAGAAGAACAAGAGCATGAAGATGATATCTGGCAATGAACTGGTGTTCAGCGCAGGCATCTCACGTTTATCGTTTCTACGAATTTTTGCCATACTTATTTTCCTCCATAATTTTTAGGTTCAGCCTCAGAAATCTTTTGAGGATAAATCTTTTGGATTTTCTTTTGCCACTCCTCATCAAGATCGTTGTAAGACGTGTGGAAATACTGTTGTGCGCACTCTTCACGTAATTCATTGTAAACACGTACCAATGCGTTCTGCACCTCCAAATATGCTTGGTATTGTGTCTCTGCATCGTTTTGCACAGAAATCACGTGCTCCTTAGCATATTTGAGCGTACCAAATGGCTGACCAAAATCCTCCTCAAAGAGTTTAGGCATATTTGGGTCGTCATTGGCATTCACAATGAACTCCTTGGCTTTAGCGCGCAGCTGATCTACATCCATTTCTTGTCCTTGTACGAGGAGTTTGTTCTCCCAGTTGATCTTCACAACAAACAAGTTACGTTTGTTGATATCGGTGTCCTCCACTTTTTGGTCTGGTGGAATAGGTGCAGGCAAACGACGTGCCAAACCTTGATTCACATCCATAGAGGTGGTCACCAAGAAGAAAATGAGCAGCAAGAACGAGATGTCGGCCATGGAACTGGCGTTGATCTCAGGAATTTTCTTTGCCATAATTCTTTACAGTTGGATTACTTTTTAACTTTAGTGTAAATAACACCCCATATCAACGCTGCTACAGTAGAAGCGGTAAGGATGTAAACAAGATACATGATAGCATCACTCATACGAGCCATCGCACCTTCATTATCGGTTCCTTCATAACCTGGGATTTCAATTTTCTCAGGGCTACCTAAGAACCAGCAGAGAGCGCAAAGACCTACAGCAGCGAGTACAACACCTATGACAGTGAAGCCTGCTTTAGGGTTAACCTTGAAAGTTGCAACGAGTTTAGCAAGCACAAAACCGAAAGTAACAGAGATAACAAGTGCAACGAGCGCGTAAATCCAATAGAGTAGCAAGTTGGTAAAGTTAGGAATATCATATTGTTCACCCGCTACTTCCAGTGGTGCCTCATTACCATTACCTCCTGCAAAAAACATCGCTGCAGCGATAATACCCACAATCACGAGGACCCATAGGGTTACTTTTGGGAATAGTTTATAATTCTTCATAATAATCAATATTTTGCAAGTTTAACAATAATAGTTCTGCACAATGCAAAATAGATTATTTCTTTTGTGCTGCGTCGTATTCAACCACGAGGTCGAGGAGGCTGATAGAACTATCCTCCATCTCATTAACGAGACCCTCGATCAAGCTAAGAATGTAGTTATAGAATACTTGAAGAATAATCGCGATGATCAAACCGAGGAGGGTTGTCAAAAGAGCCACCTTAATACCACCAGCAACGACAGTTGCAGAGATATCACCTACTTGTTGAATCTTATCGAACGCTTTGATCATACCGATAATGGTACCCAAGAATCCCAAAGATGGAGCGATAGAGATAAAGAGAGAAATCCAAGACAAGTTCTTCTCCAAAAGACCAAGTTGAACACCACCGTAAGAAGCTACAGTCTTCTCAACTACGTCAACGCCCTCGCTATAACGGCTCAAACCTTGATAGAAGATACTTGCTACAGGACCACGAGTGTTGCGGCATACATCCAAAGCTGCCTCAATACCACCTTGTTTCAAAGCAGCCTCAACCTTAGCGAGGAGAGCCTTGGTGTTTGTCTTGCTTAAACTCAAATAAATAATACGCTCGATACAGAGAGCCAAACCAAATACCAAGCAGAGGAGAGTTGCAGCCATAAAGCCAGCACCACCTTCAATAAACTTAGTCTTGAGAGTCTTGTGGAGAGCTACGATAGCGCCTTCCTCAGCCTCTTCTACTACTTCTTCTGCCTCTACTGCAGGAGCCTCAGGAGCTTCAACAGCTGCAGAATCTACAGTTACTTCCTCAGCTACAGGAGCAGCCTCAGCTGC